>NZ_JAGPXJ010000069.1:0-41449 GCF_018070605.1 Streptomyces sp. B15 | reverse complement strand
ACAGGCCGGGGTATCAACATATCTGGCGTTGACTTTTGGCACGCTGTTGAGTTCTCAAGGAACGGACGCTTCCTTCGAAACCATCTCACCGGTTTCTCCGGACGTTTGCCCTTTCGGTGTCTCCGACCTTACCAGAATCTTTTCCCGGCTCGTTTCCGAGCTGATTTCGGATTCCTGGCAATCGGTCGCCCTCGGACCGTAGTTGGCCCGGGTTCCCGATGCGGTGGAGATGTAAACGTACTGGAGCGGGGCGCCCGGAGGCAAATCGAGGCGCCCCGCTCGTCGTGGGCCCGAGCTCGTGCCTCGAGCGCGGACCCGACGGAGGGTCAGACCTCGACGACCACAGGGAGGATCATCGGGCGTCGGCGGTAGGTGTCCGAGACCCACTTGCCGACCGTGCGGCGCACCAGCTGCTGCAGCTGGTGGGTCTCCGCGACGCCGTCCTGGGCCGACTTGGCAAGGGCCTCATCGAGCTTCGGGATGACCGCGGCGAAGTCGGAATCGTCGATGCCGGAGCCACGGGACTGGAGATGAGGGCCGCCCACGATCTTGCCGGTGGTGCTGTCCACCACGACGAAGATCGAGATGATGCCCTCGTCACCAAGGATGCGGCGGTCCTTGAGGGAGGACTCGGTGACATCGCCGACCGAGAGACCGTCGACATACACATAGCCGGCCTGGACCTTGCCGCTGATCTTGGCCTTGCCGTCGACCAGGTCGACCACGACGCCGTCCTCGGCGATCACGATGCGGTCATGGGGTACCCCGGTCGCCGCGCCCAGTTCCGCGTTGGCGCGCAGGTGACGCCATTCACCGTGGACGGGCATCAGGTTCCGGGGCTGGCAGATGTTGTAGAAGTACAGCAGCTCGCCGGCGGAGGCATGCCCGGAGACATGGACCTTGGCGTTGCCCTTGTGGACGACGTTGGCGCCCCAGCGGGTCAGTCCGTTGATCACCCGGTAGACGGCGTTCTCGTTGCCCGGGATGAGGGAGGACGCCAGGATCACCGTGTCGCCCTGGACGATCCGGATCTGGTGGTCGCGGTTGGCCATCCGGGAGAGGGCGGCCATGGGCTCGCCCTGGGAGCCGGTACAGACGAGCACGACCTCGTCGTCCGGCAGGTCGTCGAGTGTCTTGACGTCGACGACGAGGCCGGCCGGGACCTGGAGGTAGCCCAGATCGCGGGCGATGCCCATGTTGCGGACCATGGAGCGGCCGACGAAGGCGACGCGGCGGCCGTGTTCGTGGGCGGCGTCCAGGATCTGCTGGATGCGGTGCACATGGCTGGCGAAGCTGGCCACGATGATCCGCTTCTGAGCGCTGGAGAAGACCTGGCGCAGCACCGCGGAGATCTCGCGCTCGGGCGGCACGAAGCCGGGGACCTCGGCGTTGGTCGAGTCGCTGAGCAGCAGGTCGATGCCCTCTTCGCCGAGGCGGGAGAAGGCCCGCAGGTCGGTGAGGCGGCCGTCCATCGGCAGCTGGTCCATCTTGAAGTCGCCGGTGTGGACGACCATGCCGGCCGGGGTGCGGATCGCGACGGCCAGGGCGTCGGGGATGGAGTGGTTGACCGGGAGGAATTCGCAGTCGAAGGGACCGATGCGCTCCTGGTGCCCTTCCTCGACCTCCAGGGTGTAGGGCCGGATGCGGTGCTCCTGGAGCTTGGCCTCGATCAGGGCGAGGGTCAGCTTGGAGCCGATCAGCGGGATGTCCGCCTTCTCCCGCAGGAGGTAGGGGACGCCGCCGATGTGGTCCTCGTGGCCGTGGGTGAGGACGATGCCGTCGATGTCGTCGAGGCGGTCCCTCAGACAGGTGAAGTCGGGGAGGATCAGATCGATACCGGGCTGCTCCTCCTCGGGGAAGAGGACGCCGCAGTCGACGATCAGAAGCCTGCCGCCGTACTCGAATACGGTCATGTTGCGGCCGATCTCGCCGAGGCCGCCCAGCGGGGTGACGCGTAGGCCCCCCTCGGGGAGCTTTGGCGGCGGGCCGAGCTCGGGATGCGGATGACTCAAAAGACTCTCCTTACCACGCGCGCCACGCACCCGCCTGGGCACGTGGCGCGCGATATTCATGATGCGCACGCAGACGCACGTGTTCGTCCGTACGTGTCGTGCTTGTTCCGAAGGGTCATGCACTGTCGTGCACTGCTGCCGTTGTCCGGCGGTATGCAGTTGTGAAGTCTGAGACCTACAGATGTACCCCGCCGTGGGCGAGATCGTGCTTGAGCTGCTCCAGCTCCTCCGGGGACAGCTCGACCAGCGGAAGGCGGAGCGGACCCGCGGGAAGGCCCAGGCGGGCCAGCGCGGCCTTGGTCGTGATGACGCCCTGGGTGCGGAACATGCCGGTGAAGACCGGGAGCAGCTTCTGGTGGATCTCGGTCGCCTTGGCGACGTCACCGCTCAGGTGCGCCTCCAGCAGGGCGCGCAGTTCCGGCGTGACGACGTGGCCGACCACGGAGACGAAGCCGACGGCGCCGACGGACAGCAGCGGCAGGTTGAGCATGTCGTCGCCGCTGTACCAGGCGAGGCCGCTGGTGGCGACGGCCCAGCTCGCACGGCCGAGGTCGCCCTTGGCGTCCTTGTTCGCGACGATGCGGGGGTGCTCGGCGAGCCGGACGAACGTCTCGGTGTTGATCGGGACACCGCTGCGGCCCGGGATGTCGTACAGCATCACCGGGAGGTCCGTGGCGTCGGCGATGGCGGTGAAGTGCCGGAAGAGGCCTTCCTGCGGGGGCTTGCTGTAGTACGGCGTCACCGCCAGGAGACCGTGCGCGCCCGCCTTCTCGGCGGCGCGGGCCAGCTCGACGCTGTGTGCCGTGTCGTTGGTGCCGGCTCCGGCGACCACGTGTGCCCGGTCTCCTACGGCCTCCACGACCGCCTTGACCAGCTGGGCTTTCTCCGCATCGGTGGTGGTCGGGGACTCACCGGTGGTGCCGTTGACGACGAGGCCGTCGTTGCCGGCGTCCACCAGGTGGGCGGCGAGCTGCTGCGCGCCGTCGAGGTCGAGCGCGCCGTCCGCGGTGAACGGCGTGACCATCGCGGTCAGGACCCGCCCGAAGGGCGTCTGCGGTGTGGAGGTCGGAGCCATAAGGTCCACGCTACTCGCAGCGCACCCCGCGACGCTCCCTCGGGGCCGCTCATGTGGCGGGGATCCGCCGGGGAAACGGTGGGGTTCCGGCCTCGGGGGTGTGAGAAGAGGGCCCCGGCACTGCCTGCTCGGGGGTTCAGGCAGTGCCGGGACCGCACAATCACCCTAGATGAACATCTTCAAACGTCGCAATACGGACACCTCTCGCACCCCGCCGACCGGGGGCAGGTCAGCTCAGGGTGCGACGCGGCCGTTGGCGTTGAACGCGGCGTACGTCAGCGGCATCAACTTGGCCCACTGCTCCTCCATCAGCTCCCCCACCATCTCGATCTCGCGCTGCGGGAAGCTGGGCACCTTGGCCTGCTCGTGCTGGGTGCGCAGCCCGAGGAAGTGCATCAGCGAGCGGGCGTTGCAGGTGGCGTACATGGAGGAGTAGAGCCCCACCGGCAGCACCGCACGGGCGACCTCGCGGGCGACGCCGGCCGCCAGCATCTCCTCGTACGTCTCGTAGGCCCTGCGGTAGACCTCCTCCATGGAGCGGCTCGTCAGCTCGTGCTGCTCCTCGGTGCCTTCCACGAACTCGTACTTGCCCGGGCGGCCCTGCTGGACGAGCTTGCGGGACGGGTCGGGGACGTAGAAGACGGGCTGCAGCTGCCGGTAGCGGCCGGACTCCTCGTTGTACGAATTGTGGACGACGATTCCGTTTGCGAGGAAATTGTGCCAGGGGCCCTCGACCGACAGGTCGTAGGTCATCTCCTCGCCGTCTTCGATCACCGCGACGATCTCGTCCGGGCGGGCCACCGCCACGTTGCCGCCTCGTTTCGCCCGGGCCTGCTCACCTGCACTTTTGGTCGCATGGCAATCAGCGCAGGCGGGGGCGAGATTACTTTCGTCCAGAGCGCGCGACAGGTCGTCCACCACAGGGATGACGTGGTCGAGGGCGAGGTCCTGCCGGGCGAATGGACGTGAGCAGAGATGGCAGCGATCCTGCTCGGCGATCAGACGCTCACGCTGCATCGAGGTCCACACGCCGATACCACGGCGCAGGCTCGGCGGTACGAGCCGTTCACTCGGCCGCGCCTCCGTGCCGGCGGTCATGACGGCATCTCCCACCATGAGCTCGCCGGCCTTGCGCCAACCGTCAGGAGTGAAGACGGCGTGATCGACCGAACAGCGCAGCTCGCGGCCTGAAGCAGTCGTGATCTTGATCAGCCGCTTCACTCCGGACTCGATCACGTCGACGATCCGAGCGCGCTGAGCGGTGAGGGTCTCCTCGTCGTAGCACCGCACGTGGTTGCGGCGCACCGAGCCGAGCCGTCGCAGCCGGGTGGTCGGATGCTGCTCCCGGAACTCCAGCACCGCGCTTTCGGCAGCCTCCCGGCTCTCGTGGAGGCCGAGGTAGTGACAAACACCCTGGCGCCTTACCTGAGCCATCCATTTGCTCGCCTTGCTGTGCCAGGTCACTTCCCCTGCGGACCAAGGGAGCTGGTCCTCCAGGCCGTGGTGCCACTGCTGGTACAAGTCCTTGATCGTCTTGCGCCGGAGGTTCCCCGCTTCGCTCTCCAGCGTGATCTCCGTGTCACCTGCCAGACACCACCCGACGCGGTGACGGTGGAACTCCCGGAAGACGAAGAGCGGGGCGCTGATGAAGAAGGTCATCGAGTTGTGCTCGAAGGGGCTGCCGTGGCGGTCCCGCATCAGGTAGTTGATCAGGCCCTTGGAGCGCTCCGGGTCCTTCTTCAGCTCGTCCAGGGACTGCTCGCCCGCGGTGGAGACCCGGGCCGCCCAGAGCACATCGGTGTCGGACGCGCTGTGCTTGATCAGCTCGACCGTCATGTCGCTGCGGAAACTGGGGGCGGGCGGGGCGGGGGTTTCGGTCACCGGCTGGTCCTTCCACGTACGTCTGCCAGAGCGGGAGCCAGCCTACGGGGAGGGTCCGACAGCGGGAGCCGGGACGGATGAATAGTCCGCTTTGACCATCCTTAACCGGACAAACGAGTCTCAGGGAGGAAGAAACGCGACCCCGATGACATACCTCTGCGTCCCGGTTGATATTTTTCACATGCGTCCGTCGGCAGCGGGCACTCAGACGCCGACCCGGACGTTCACCTCATAACCGACCCAGCTACATGACCGACCCAGAACGATCACGCAGGAGCGCACCTTCATGTCCCGCCGCGGAGAATCCGTTCCGTTCGCCTTCATAGCCGAGGCAGACCGGTTCCGCAGCAATGTCACCCCGCCGCCCCCTGCCCGCCGCAGCTTCCGCCAGGTCGCAGGCAGCGCCCTGGTGGGGCTGACCATCGTCGCCGGGCTCGTGGGCTCGGTCCTGCTCGGCCTGCCGGCACTCAGCGACAACCAGACCCCGTCGCACGAACCCCCGGCAGCGGCCGAGGGCCGCTGACCCGACGGCCACCCCCGGCAACGGCACCCGGGGGTGGCCGCCTCGTTCGGGCCTCGCTAATGTCACCGCTCACACCGCTGCGGCGAGCAGCCGCGTGCCAGACCCGTCGTGAGCGAGCGAGGACGTGCCGTGCCCCTGCCCTTTGTGACAGCCGACCGCGAAGACGCCGTGCACGCGGCCCAGTCGGTCACCCTCGCCGAGGCCGACCGCGATCTGTGGCGGCGCCCCTACCGCCCGGGCCCCTGGCGGGTCGCCGGCGGCGCGCTGCTGCTTCTCCTCGCGTCCTATGTGCTCTTCTCCGCTCTGATCATCGCTCTCGCCGGCGGGCTGCCGAGCGGGGCGATATGCGCGGGAGGCGGACTGCTGCTGACCGTCCTCGCGGTGCGCCTGCTGCGCGCCGGGGTGTGGGTCAGCTCGTACGGGCTGCGCCAGGTTCGGGTGTTGCGGACGACGACGCTGCCCTGGGCCGAGGTGGGCACGCTGCGTACGCTGCAGCGGCCGGTGCGGTGGCTGGGGATGCCGCGCACGGTGCAGGGGCAGGCGCTGGTGCTGGTCCCTGCGGGGCGGGCCGTCGGCGAGCGTACGTTGCTGACCAACCAGAATGCTGATTTTCTCTCCCGGCCGCGGGCGTTCGACCGTGCGGCCGATGTCATCGAAGGCTGGGCCGCCGAGTCGCGGTGAGCGGCCAGGGCTCGCCGGCCGACGGCGCTAGTCGTGGCGAGCGGCCTCGTGCAGGGCGATCGCGTGCTGCATGGCCTTGCGGGCGCGGGGGGTGTCGCGGGCGTCGTGGTAGGCGACGGCGAGCCGGAACCAGGAGCGCCAGTCGTCCGGGTTCTGCTCCGTCTCGGCCTGCCGCCGGGCGAAGACCGCGTCCGCCGAGGCCCGGTCGACACGGCCCGAAGGCGTGCGTTCCAACTCGTCGACGGGCAGACCGCCCTCCGCCTCCAGCTGTCGCGCCAGCCGTCCGGCCCGCCGTGCGAAGCGCGTGGTGTGCCACAGGAACCAGGCCCCGATGAAGGGCAGCACCAGCACGGCGACGCCGAAGGCGATGGTGACCGCTGTGCCCTGCTCGATCAGCAGCACGCCCCTGCTGCCGACCAGGACGAAGTAGACGACCAGGACGGCGGCCAGGAGAAAGTAGGTGATCTTCGCGCGCATGCTGCTGTGCTCCGTCGGTCCGGTCAGTCCAGGTCGAGGAAGTGTTCGAGCCCGAAGGTGAGCCCCGGCACCGCGGACACCTTGCGCACACCGAGCAGCACGCCGGGCATGAACGAGCTGCGGTGCAGGGAGTCGTGCCGGATGGTGAGCGTCTCGGCCTCGTCGCCGAAGAGGACCTCCTGATGGGCGACCAGCCCCCGCAGCCGCACCGCGTGCACGGGCACTCCGTCGACGTCGGCGCCGCGCGCGCCCTCCAGCGAGGTGGTGGTGGCGTCCGGCTGGGCGGGCAGCTCCGCCGCTTCGCGGGCCTGTGCGACAAGCTGCGCGGTACGCACGGCGGTGCCGCTGGGTGCGTCCGCCTTGCCGGGGTGGTGCAGCTCGACGACCTCGACGGACTCGAAGAAGCGGGCGGCCTGCTGTGCGAAGCGCATCGTCAGCACGGCGCCGATTCCGAAGTTCGGGGCGATGAGCACGCCGGTGCCGGGCGACTGGGCCAGCTGGGCGCGTACGGTCGCCAGCCGCTCCTCCGTCCAGCCGGTGGTGCCGACGACGGCGTGGATGCCGTGGGCCAGGCAGAACTCCACATTGGCCATGACGACGTCCGGGCGGGTGAGGTCGACGGCGACCTGAGCGCCCGCCTCGGTCAGCGTGCTGAGCGGGTCGCCACTGCCGAGGGCCGCGACCAGTTCCATGTCGTCGGCGCCCTCGACGGCCCGTACGGCCTCGGAGCCCATGCGGCCCTTCGCGCCGAGAACGGCTACCCGCAGCTTGCTCATTGTGCTCGTTCCTTACGTGAGACGTGTGAGACGTGAGACGTGATCGAGGAGGAGGTGACGCCCGAGTCGTCAGGCTACGGCCTCGTGGAGATGAGCTGTCTGGCGGTCGGTGAGCCGCCCGATGGCGGCCACCGACGGGCGCCGGTCCAGCACGTCGCGGGCGACCTCGCGGATGTCGTCAGGGGTGACGGCGGAGATCTTGGCCAGCATGTCGTCCGTGGACATCTGCTCGCCCCAGCACAACTCGCTCTTGCCGACGCGGTGCATCAGCGCCCCGGTGTCCTCCAGACCGAGCACCGTGGAGCCGGACAGCTGGCCGACGGCACGGCGCACCTCGTCGTCGCTCAGCCCATGCCGTGCGACGCTGTCGAGCTCCTCACGGCAGATCTTCAGCACGTCGGGCACCTGGCTGGGGCGGCAGCCCACATAGATCCCGAAGAGGCCGCAGTCGGCGTAGCCGGAGGTGTAGGCGTACGTGCTGTAGGCCAGGCCGCGCCGTTCGCGGATCTCCTGGAAGAGCCGGGAGCTCATACCGCCACCGAGCGCGGTGCTGAGCACCGCGAGCGGCCAGCGGCGTTCGTCGTGCCGGGAGACGCCGGGCATGCCGAGCACCAGGTGCGCCTGCTCGGTCGGCCGGTCGAGGAAGTCGACGCGACCGCTGGTGCGCAGGGTGCGGCTGCCCGAGCGAGGGCCGACCGGGTCGGCGCCCTCGGTGCGTTCCAGGGCTCCCGCCCGGTCGAAGGCGGCCCGCACCTGCCGTACGACCTTCTCGTGGGAGAGGTTTCCGGCGGCGGCGACCACCAGCCGGGTGGGGTCGTAGTGCTTCTTGTAGAAGCGGGCCACCCGGTCGCGGGTGAGCGCGTTGACGGTGTCGACGGTTCCCAGCACGGGGCGGCCCAGCGGGGTGTCGCCGAACATGGTGTGCGCGAACAGATCGTGCACGCAGTCGCCCGCGTCGTCCTCCGTCATCGCGATCTCTTCGAGGATGACGCCGCGCTCGGACTCGACCTCGTCCGGGTCGATGACGGAGCTGGTGAGCATGTCGGAGACGACATCGATGGCCAGCGGCAGATCGGCGTCCAGGACCCGCGCGTAGTAGCAGGTGAATTCCTTGGTGGTGAACGCGTTCATCTCGCCGCCCACCGCGTCCAGCGCCGCGGAGATCTCCAGCGCGCTGCGCCGCTCGGTGCCCTTGAAGAGCAGATGCTCCAGATAGTGGGTGGCACCGCTCAGCGCGGGCGTCTCGTCACGGGAGCCGACATGCGCCCAGATGCCGAACGTCGCGGAGCGGACCGTCGGCAGGGTCTCGGTGAGCACGCGGAGTCCGCCGGGGAGCACGCTCTTGCGGACGGTACCCGCGCCGTTCTGCCCCGGGATCAGGGTCCGGGTGCGGGTCTTGGTACGGGCGACGGCCCGCCCTGCCGGGGTGGCGGGGCGGGCCGTCGTACGGAACGTACGCGTCACTTCGCGGTCTCGTCCTCGGTGTCGGAGGAGCCGGTCTCGGAGCCCGCGGCGGAGCCGCTGTCGGACTCGGCCTCGTCCATGACAGGGATCAGCGAGAGCTTGCCGCGCTGGTCGATCTCGGCGATCTCGACCTGGACCTTGTGGCCCACACCGACGACGTCCTCGACGTTCTCCACGCGCTTGCCGCCGGCCAGCTTGCGGATCTGCGAGATGTGCAGCAGACCGTCCTTGCCGGGCAGCAGCGAGACGAAGGCGCCGAAGGTGGTCGTCTTGACGACGGTGCCCAGGTAGCGCTCGCCGACCTCGGGCATCGTCGGGTTGGCGATGCCGTTGATGGTGGCGCGCGCTGCTTCGGCGGCCGGACCGTCGGCGGCACCGATGTAGATGGTGCCGTCGTCCTCGATCGTGATGTCGGCGCCGGTGTCCTCCTGGATCTGGTTGATCATCTTGCCCTTGGGGCCGATGACCTCGCCGATCTTGTCCACCGGGATCTTCACGGTGATGATCCGCGGCGCGTTCGGGGACATCTCGTCCGGGACGTCGATGGCCTCGTTCATCACGTCGAGGATGTGCAGCCGAGCGTCGCGGGCCTGCTTGAGGGCCGCGGCCAGCACGGAGGCCGGGATGCCGTCCAGCTTGGTGTCGAGCTGGAGGGCCGTGACGAACTGCTTGGTGCCGGCGACCTTGAAGTCCATGTCACCGAACGCGTCCTCGGCGCCGAGGATGTCGGTGAGGGTCACGTAGTGGGTCTCGCCCTCGATCTCCTGGGAGATCAGGCCCATGGCGATACCGGCGACCGGGGCCTTGAGCGGCACACCGGCGTTCAGCAGCGACATGGTGGAGGCGCAGACCGAGCCCATCGATGTCGAGCCGTTGGAGCCCAGCGCCTCGGAGACCTGCCGGATCGCGTACGGGAACTCCTCGCGGGTCGGCAGCACCGGCGTCAGCGCACGCTCGGCCAGCGCGCCGTGGCCGATCTCGCGGCGCTTGGGCGAACCGACGCGGCCCGTCTCACCGGTGGAGTAGGGCGGGAAGTTGTAGTTGTGCATGTAGCGCTTGCGGGTCACCGGCGAGAGGGTGTCCAGCTGCTGCTCCATGCGCAGCATGTTCAGCGTGGTGACGCCCAGGATCTGGGTCTCGCCGCGCTCGAACAGCGCCGAGCCGTGCACCCGCGGGATGGCCTCGACCTCGGCGGCCAGCGTACGGATGTCCGTGACGCCGCGGCCGTCGATGCGCTTCTTCTCCTTGATGACGCGCTCGCGCACCAGGGACTTGGTCAGCGCGCGGTAGGCGGCGGAGATCTCCTTCTCGCGCCCCTCGAACTGCGGGAGCAGCTTCTCGGCGGCGAGCGCCTTGACGCGGTCCAGCTCGTTCTCGCGCTCCTGCTTGGCCGCGATGGTCAGCGCCTGGGCGAGCTCGTCACGGACGGCCTCGCTGAGCGCCTGCAGGACGTCGTCCTGGTAGTCCAGGAAGATCGGGAACTCGCCGGTGGGCTTGGCGGCCTTCGCGGCGAGGTCGGCCTGCGCCCGGCACAGCACCTTGATGAACGGCTTCGCGGCGTCCAGACCGGCGGCCACGACCTCCTCGGTCGGTGCCTCGGCCCCGCCCTTGACCAGCTCGATGGTCTTCTCGGTGGCCTCGGCCTCGACCATCATCACGGCCACGTCGCCGTCGGGCAGCACGCGGCCCGCGACGACCATGTCGAAGACGGCCTCCTCCAGCTCGGTGTGGGTCGGGAAAGCGACCCACTGGCCCTTGATCAGGGCGACACGGGTGCCGCCGATCGGGCCGGAGAAGGGCAGGCCCGCCAGCTGCGTGGAGCAGGAGGCGGCGTTGATGGCGACCACGTCGTAGAGGTGGTCGGGGTTGAGCGCCATGATCGTCTCGACGACCTGGATCTCGTTGCGCAGGCCCTTCTTGAAGGAGGGGCGCAGCGGGCGGTCGATCAGGCGGCAGGTGAGGATCGCGTCCTCGGACGGGCGGCCCTCACGACGGAAGAAGGAGCCGGGGATCTTGCCCGCGGAGTACATCCGCTCCTCGACGTCGACCGTCAGGGGAAAGAAGTCCAGCTGGTCCTTGGGCTGCTTCGAGGCGGTGGTGGCCGACAGCACCATGGTGTCGTCGTCCAGGTAGGCCACGGCCGAACCGGCGGCCTGCTTGGCGAGGCGGCCGGTCTCGAAGCGGATGGTGCGGGTGCCGAAGGGGCCGTTGTCGATGACGGCCTCGGCGTAGTGGGTCTCGTTCTCCACCAGGAATATCTCCTCGTCTGCGTCCGCTGCTCGTCCGCGGCGGACTGTGTGCTTAAGGAGCGCTCCCGGTGCGGGCCGGTCTTCGATCGAAGCTCCCGGTGCCTCCGCGGGGTTTCCGCGGTTCCGGGGGCCACTACCGAGGACCGGCGTCTCGGGTGCGCTCCTCCTCATGCTGTCAGTGATGTCTTACGGCTTTGTCTCGCGTGACAAGACTACAAAGCTTCCACGTTCCGCGAGAGGCCGTCGTACTGCGATATGGGGAGCGGCCGTACTGCGATACGGCGAAGGGAGCGGCCCCCGGGTCCGGGAACCGCTCCCTTCGTCATGTACTAGCGGGCGCCCGCCGCGCCGCGGCGGATGCCGAGGCGCTCGACCAGCGCACGGAAGCGCTGGATGTCCTTCTTGGCGAGGTACTGCAGCAGGCGGCGACGCTGGCCGACCAGCAGCAGCAGGCCACGGCGCGAGTGGTGGTCGTGCTTGTGGGTCTTCAGGTGCTCGGTCAGGTCGCTGATGCGACGGGAGAGCAGCGCCACCTGGACCTCGGGGGAGCCGGTGTCACCCTCCTTGGTGGCGAACTCGGAGATGATCTGCTTCTTCGTCGCGGCGTCGAGAGACGACACTCGTACTCCTCAGGGTTGCAAGCCGCCGAGCGCCCCTGGTCTTCTTCACAGGGGAGGCTTCGATACTCGGGAGGCCGGTACAGGGTATCAGTGGCTAACTGGTGAGACTGCGGGCCGCCGAGTAGACGTTCATCACCGCCAGGCACAGCGGCACCAGCGTGAGCAGGAAGAACGTCTCCAGGATCTCCAGGAACCGGCCCCAGAAGGGGGTCAGACCCTTGTTGGGGACCGTCAGCCCGATGGCGACGGCCAGCAGCGCGGTGACGGCGAGCGCAGCGCTCAGCCACACGGTGCGCACCGCGTCACCGTCGGCGGGGAAGTCCACAGCGAGCCCGGTGCCGAGCAGCAGCAGCGCCGCCAGGCCGGCGACCAGGGAGCTGCTGACCTGTGAGGTGTAGCGGAAGAGACGGGAGCGCAGCAGCATGGCGATGCCCGTGGCGAGGGTGAGCAGCTGTCCCCAGCCGGAGGAGGAGAAGCTGAGCACCGCGCTGGAGACGACGACCACCGCCGCGCAACCGCCGACCAGGCCGACGAGCAGTTCGTGGCCGCGCCGGGCCTGGGCCGCGATCCGCTCCGCGTCGATCGGTCCCTGCGTCTGCGGTGCGGCGTCCGGGTCGCTGTCGTAGTCGCTCATCCGGGTGCGGGTGGCCTCGAAGCCGATGGGCAGCCGCGCGAAGCGGGTCGAGAGGCCCGGAAGGAACGCGAGGACACCGACGGCGACGGGCGCGCAGATGGCGGCCGTCTCCACCGGACGCAGTTCGGTGACGATCGCGATGAAGGTGATCAGGGTACCGACGGTCGCGGTGAAGGCGGCGGCGACGAACGGGCCGTCCCCGTTGGGGGTGAGCGCGACCAGGAGGGCCGCTCCCAGCAGCACGGCCACGCAGCCGAGCAGGAACTGGAGCCTGCCGATGCCGAGCCCGTCCTCCAGGGGCAGCAGGCCGCTGCCCGCCACCATCAGGTGCGGCATGGCGGCGAGGCCCAGGGTGACGGCTGTCGGCCGGTCGTCGTAGACGCGGGCCCGTACGGCGGACAGCGCCAGCAGCAGCACCCCGGTGACGGCCGCCAGGACGCCCGCCAGCCCGTGCATGTCGTGCCCGGCCGGGTCGGAGAACCACAGCACGACCGCCATCAGCGCCAGCAGCACACCGCCGCCGATCAGTCCGGCGGCGCGCAGCATGTCGTCGCCCCACAGCCGGCGGTCGCGGGTGACCGCGGAGGCGACCGCGTCGGAGACGTCGTCGAAGACGGCGGGCGGCAGCGACTCGGCGAACGGGCGCAGGCTGAGCACCTCGCCGTCCAGGATGCGCTGGGCCGCGAAGGAGCGGGAGCTGTCCAGGACCGTGCCGTCGCGGCGCACCAGGTGGTAGCCGACGGGCGCGCCCTGCGCCGGGCTCTGCCCGGAGAGCCGGAGGATCTCCGGGTACAGATCGGCGACCGGGATGTCCTCGGGGAGCGCGACGTCGATCCGGCTGTCCGGTGCCACGATGGTCACCCGGCAGAAGCCGGTGTCCAGTGCCGATCCGGCCGCCCGGCCGGACGGACCGGCCGCACCTCGGGCACCGCCGGAGCCCGGCTGCCCGCCGGATCCGGTGGCCGCGGCGGAAGCCGTCGTACTCACCTGTGTGTCCCCCTCGAAGAGCCTGCTGGGCACCTGCTCGAAAGTGTGCTGGGCGTCGGTGTGCCGGGCTGTGCTCGAAAGCCCGCCGGGCAGCGCCGCGGTCATCGCGGCAGCGCGCGACACCCTACCGCTCCCGGTCAACTCACTGTGCCACTAGGATCGCCAGCCGCGGAGGGGGACCGTCCTGAGGGGACCGTCGCCACGGGGTGCCTGCACCGACCGTCCCTTCCGCACCAGGGACGCAGGGAACCTAGCCGCAGGGACCCCAAGGGAACGCAAGGGAACGCAAGGGAAATTGGTGCGCGAGTGACCCAGATCGTCGTCAAGCGTCCGCCTCGGGCACTGCCCCCCGAAGTGCCCGAAGCAGAGCTCAGGCTGGAGCCGCCGCCCGAGCTGCCCAAGGGGCAGCAGGAGGGCATGTGGATGCAGTTGCTGCCGATGCTCGGCATGGGCGGCTCCAGCGTGTACTTCCTCATGCCCGGCATGAACTCGCACCCGATGATGAAGATCATGGGCGTCCTGATGCTCTTCTCGACGCTCACCATGGTCATCGCCATGGTGGTCCGGATGCGTCGGGGCACCCAGGGCGAGATGGCGCAGTCCCGGCGCGACTATCTCAGATATCTGGCGCAGACCCGCCGCACCGTCCGCAAGACGGCACTCAAACAGCGCGACGCCCAGTTCTATCTGCACCCCGCGCCCGACCAGCTGTGGTCCCTGGTGGCCGAGGGCAGCAGGGTGTGGGAGCGGCGCCCCTCCGACGTGGACTTCGGACAGGTGCGCGTCGGGCTCGGTGTGCAGCAGCTGGCCACCCCGCTGATCAGCCCGGAGACGGCACCGGTGGACGAGCTGGAGCCGCTGACGGTCGGCGCGATGCACCAGTTCATCAACACCCACGCCACCGTCGACGGGCTCCCGATGGCCGTGTCGCTGCGCGCCTTCTACCACATGACCGTCAGCGGCGACCCCGACTCGGTGTACGCCTCCGCGCGCGCCATGCTCTGCTCACTCGCCGCGACGCACTCCCCCGACGACCTGGTGATCGCCGTCGCCGCGGGCCGCGAGTCCTACGACGCCTGGGACTGGGCCAAGTGGCTGCCGCACGCCCAGGCCAAGGACCAGTCCGACGGCGCGGGGGCACGCCGGCTGATCGTCAACGACACCCTGGAACTGGAGGAGCTGCTCGCCGCCCGGCTGGAGGGCCGGCCCCGGTTCAGCTCCGCCGCCGAGACGGTGCTGGAACAGCCGCACATCGTCGTCGTCCTGGACGGCACAACGGTGCTCCCCAACTCGCTGCTGGCCGCTCAGGAGGGCCTGCAGGGGGTCACCATCGTCGAGATCGTCCCCGGCGACATCGACGTGGCACGCGGCGGCCTGTCCGTCGTCGTCCAGCCGCGCACCCTGCGGCTCGAATCGGGCCAGGGCATGGTCTACGACGGGACCCCCGACTCCCTCTCCTACCAGGCGGCCGAGGCGGTAGCCCGGCAGCTCGCACCGCTGCGGGTCGGCTCCGGCGACGACGGCGACGAACCCCTGCTGGCCAAACTGGAGTTCACCGACCTGCTCAATCTGGGTGACGCCGCCTCGGTGGACGTCTCCCGCACCTGGCGACCGCGTTCGCAGGCCGAGCGGCTGCGGGTGCCCATCGGCGTGGGTGAGGACGGCCAGCCGGTGATGCTCGACCTCAAGGAGGCCGCGCAGGACGGTATGGGCCCGCACGGGCTGTGCGTGGGCGCGACCGGTTCCGGCAAGTCGGAACTGCTGCGCACCCTGGTGCTCGGCCTGGCCGTCACCCACTCCTCGGAGACGCTGAACTTCGTCCTCGCCGACTTCAAGGGCGGTGCCACCTTCGCCGGCATGGCACATATGCCGCACGTCGCCGCCGTGATCACCAACCTCGCCGACGACCTGACCCTCGTCGACCGCATGGGCGACTCCATCCGCGGCGAGCTCAACCGGCGCCAGGAGATGCTGCGCGACGCCGGCAACTACGCCAACATCCACGACTACGAGAAGGCCCGCGCGGCCGGCGCCCCGCTCTCCCCCATCCCCTCGCTCGTCCTGGTCATCGACGAGTTCAGCGAACTGCTCACCGCCAAGCCGGACTTCATCGACATGTTCATCCAGATCGGCCGCATCGGCCGCTCCCTGGGTGTGCACCTGCTGCTGGCCTCGCAGCGCCTGGAGGAAGGCCGGCTGCGCGGACTGGAGACCTACCTCTCCTACCGGGTCGGTCTGCGGACCTTCTCCGCCGCCGAGTCCCGTGCCGCGCTCGGCGTCCCCGACGCCTACCACCTGCCCTCGGTGCCCGGCTCCGGCTACCTCAAGTTCGGCACCGACGAGATGACCCGCTTCAAGGCCGCCTACGTCTCCGGTGTCTACCGCGCGGGCAGCGACGACCTGCCCGCCGGCCCGCTGGCCCCCGGCCGGCGCCCCGTCCTGTTCACCGCGGCCGAAGTACCCCTGCCGGCGCCCGACCCGGAAGCGGCACCCGTGCCCGCACAGCCCGTCACCGGCGCCGACGACGACGCGCTCGCCGACACGGTGCTCGACGTGGTCGTACGCCGCATCGAGGGCCAGGGCACCCCCGCCCACCAGGTGTGGCTGCCGCCGCTGGACAACGCCTCGCCGCTGGATGAGCTGCTGCCGTCGCTCGCGCCCGTGGAAGGCCGCGGCCTGACCGCCACCGACTATCCGCGGCAAGGGCGGCTCGTCGTGCCGGTCGGACTCGTGGACAAGCCGTTCGAGCAGCGCCGCGACCCGCTGTACCTGGACTTCTCCGGCGCCGCCGGCCACATGCTCGTCGTGGGCGGACCGCAGTCCGGCAAGTCCACCCTGATGCGCACGCTGATCTCGGCGTTCGCCCTCACCCACACCCCCGCCGAGGTGCAGTTCTACGGGCTGGACTTCGGTGGCGGCGGCATGTCGGCCGTCTCCGGACTGCCGCACGTGGGCGGTATCGCCTCCCGCCTCGACCCGGAGCGGGTACGGCGCACCGTCGCCGAGGTCTACGGCATCCTCAACCGCCGCGAGGAGTACTTCCGCGCCAACAACATCGACTCCATCACGACCTACCGCAGGCGCCGCGCCCGCGGTGAGATCACCGACCAGCCGTGGGGCGATGTGTTCCTGGTCATCGACGGCTGGGGCAACTTCCGCAACGACTACGAGGGCCTGGGCGACATCGTCAACGACATCGCGGCCCGCGGTCTCGGCTACGGCGTCCACCTGGTCGTCACGGCCTCCCGCAACATGGAGGTACGGGCTGCCCTCAAGGACCTGCTGATGAACCGGCTGGAGCTGCGGCTCGGCGACACCATGGACTCCGAGTTCAACCGCAAGGTCGCCGCCAACGTCCCGGCCGGCGTACCCGGCCGGGGCCAGACGATGGACGCGCTGCACTTCATGGCCGGCGTCCCGCGCATCGACGGCATCGGCTCCGACGACGAACTCGCCGACGCCAGCGCCGAGATGTGCAACGCCGTCAGCGCCCACTGGCAGGGCGACCCCGCACCCCAGGTCCGGCTGCTGCCCAGGGAACTCCCGGCCGCCCGCCTCCCCGGCGGCGGCGCACACCCCGAGCGCGGCGTCGCCTTCGGAATCGACGAGAACAACCTGGAGCCGGTCTTCGTCGACTTCGAGACCGACCCGTTCTTCCTCGTCTTCGGCGAGAGCGAGTCCGGCAAGACGGCGCTACTGCGGCTGCTCGTCAAGCAGATCACCGAGCGGTACTCGGGCGACGAGGCGAAGATCGTCGTCGGCGACTACCGGCGCTCCCTGCTCGGCGCCATCCCGGACAGCCATCTGCTGGAGTACGCGCCAATGTCCAACACGATGGAGACGCATATGAACGCGCTCCGCGATCTGATGGACCGCCGCGCCCCGTCCTCCGACGTCACCCCGCAGCAGCTGCGCGACCGCAGCTGGTGGACGGGCCCGCAGATCTTCATCGTCGTCGACGACTACGAGCTGGTCGCCACCTCCAGCGGCAACCCGCTGGCCGTTCTGACCGAGCACCTGCCCTTCTCCCGCGACGTCGGCGTCCGCTTCATCATCGCCCGCAGCGCCGCCGGCGCCTCCCGGTCGATGTTCGAGTCCTTCATGACCCGCATCAAGGAACTCGGCGCCCAGGGCGTCGTGCTGTCCGGCGACCCGAGCGAAGGCGACCTTCTGGGCAACGTCCGCCCCCGCCCCATGCCCCCGGGGCGCGGCTTCTTCGTCTCCCGCAAGCGGGGCACGCCGCTGGTGCAGCTGGGATGGATGCCGGACGAGACCTGAGCCGGGGCCGAACACGTGGACGCGGCGCACGGTAGCGCCGCGTCCACGTAGGCTGACACTCCGAAGCCGGATGCCGGAGGAAGGAGCACTGCTGTGGGTACTCAGCAGGAAAAGGAAGAGCTGTACGCCATGGACATCTCCGACGCGGTCTGGGAGAGCGCCCCCGGCAGCCCGGAGGACGAACGCGTCGAGATCGCCCATCTGCCCGGCGGCGCCGTCGCCATGCGCAACTCGAAAGAGCCCGACGTCGTCCTGCGCTACACCGCGGCCGAGTGGGAGGCGTTCGTACTGGGCGCCCGCGACGGCGAATTCGACCTGGAGCCGGCGCCACGGAACGGGGCAGCCGCCCCTCAGGACTGAGTCGGCAGGGTGGCGGCTTCGTCGAGCTCCGCCGCACCCGTACTGCTGCACCCGCACTGCGAATGGGAGGGGTGGGCGCCCACTGCGCCCACCCCTCCCATTCAGCTCTCAGCTCCGCCGCGCGGAGGGGAGTACCACTACCCGTTGGGGTGGAACCACCTCGCGGACGCCAGGTCGGTCTCCTGGTAGCCGTCCCTACCCAGCCGAATGACCCTGACGATCTCGGTCAGAGCCTGCTGAACAGCCTGGCTCTTCGTGTCCCATTTGCGCATCGCTTCCTTGTAGGCGGTCTGCGCCTCGCCCTCCCACGCCTCGGAGATGGACGCGACTTGCTTGCGGATGTCCCCCAGGTCCTCCATCAGCGTCTTCGCGAAGCCCTCGATGGACGTGGCCGCCTCATCCAGGCTGGCATAAGTTACTTTCAGCCCGTCCTGGTACCCTTTTGGCATTTTGTCTCCAGTGCCATGTTGTTCCGCCGCTTGTTGAGGCCGCCCCATGCGACCCTCAGCTCATAAGCCCCTGTGCAGCGCCTTCGATGCGGCGCCCGATTCACCGAGCAGGCGGAGGCGAGTACATGTCGAGCTTCGACACCGACTGCCCGGACGCGTCCGTGCCCAAGCCGCCGCCGTCAACCACATCGACACCCTTGAGGGCCTGTGCGATGTCGAGTTCGTTCGCCCCGGACTTCTTCCGGGTGGCCTGGATCCCTTCCAGGAAGTAGGCCAGGAGGTTGTTGATTTCCTTCATTCGATTGTTGATCTCGTTCTGCTTCACGTCGAAGGCGTGCGCACCGATGCCCTGCCACTGGCCTTCGATGGCGTCGATGACACCCTGCAGCCCCCGCACCTGGCTGTTGATGTTTCCGATCTTCTCGATGAGAGCCTTCTGCTTGCTATCGAGTTGATCATCGCTGAGTTTCTGGTCGGCCATGACCTTTCCGTCCCTTCGTCGATCCTTGAACGAGTCGCCTTGAAGACGCGGAACCGTTCCGCACTAGTTCCGCCGGATACGTACAACCGCGAAGCCGCACCCCCCGAGGATGATGACTCCCGCTGCGATGCCGATGGCGGGGAGAAGCCAACTGCCGCCGTCATCCTCGGCCTTGGAGTCTGCCACCTTCACCTTGTCGGGGGCAGCCTCTTTGTTCGAGTCGTCTTTGCCGGAGCCCTTGCCGGAGTTCTTGGCATCCGAACCCGACTCCTTCGACTTGGTGTTGAGGGTCCGCTCACCGGTGAGCGGACTGATGTCCGGATCACCGGGATCGCCCTTGCCCTCCAGAAGGTTCATGCGAGGGCGGACGGCCCCGTGTCCTACGTAAATGCTGGGCTTGTCCGCCAGGTCACCTGTCTTCAACAGCACGCGAAGGACCTGGTTCGCGGTCCAGTCCGGGTGGTGCGACCAGATCAGGGCGGCGGAGGCGGAGGCAATGGCGGTGGCAGCACTCGTACCACCGCGCGGACAATAGGCCTGCTTCTTTCCGTCACACAGTACCGGGACCCCCTCGCCCGGTCCCGAAAGATCTGTCTGTTCGCCGTAAGTGGAGGATTCGGCAACCCTGCCGGTCTTGTCGATCGACGCCACGGCAGCTACGTTCGGATACGCAGCGGGATAATTCTCCTGGTTCCCTTTCTTGGCATCATTCCCCGTGCCGGCCAGTAGCAGCTTGCCCTTCTTCGTGGCATAGTCGAGCGCCTTTTTAAAAGCCGGGTGAGGCGCGCCACCGAAAGACATGTTGATGATTTGGGCATCGCTGTCGGCGGCCGCTCTGATGGCCTTGGCGCCACTGGCGTCCTTTGTGGCCTCTGGAACGCCCTTCAGGTTACCCTTAATAGGAATGATCTTCGCGTCCGGTGCGAGCCCTTTCAGGGCTCCGCCTTTCCCGGAACCCGCGATGATTTCGGCCATCGTTGTCCCATGACCGGCGTCATCGCGCATCTCGTCTCCTGGCGCCCCTGAAACGTCTTTCCCTGGAAGAACTCGACCGCGAAGTGACGGAGTGGAAGAGTCGACACCGGTGTCGACAACGGCCACCTTGATTCCTTCACCTGTGGCGACCTTCCACATCTTCTCAGCCTGCATCGGCTTGAGATACCACTGCTGAGATTGGACGCTGTCGGCGCCGGCGACGGGTGCCAATACGGTGAATGAAACTGCCCAAGCCCCCATTGCAGCGAGTCCAGTGAAGAGACGGCGCCTCATTCGCGGCTTCCGTGATGCTGTCGTCATCGTCATCTTCACTGGTTACTCAATAACTGGCGGAACGCTGCCACGCTGTGCGCCCGGCCGGGTCTGTTCGTTTTCTGTCAAGTAGTCCGGGCGCCGCGTCCCCTGGCGGGGGGTGTCTTCAGGAGTGACCGGCTCCCCTCCAATAACCAGGCCCCCGCCTCCAGGCGTGGATTCTCGCGAATCACGGTCCTGCCCAGTGTCACCGTTGGTGGGCTCCCCGACGATGCCATCGCGGTTCGTTGCTCTCCTCCGACCCGCCGCATTCCGCCCACCGCCATTGCCTGCTGCTCCCCCTGCACCCAGAGCGCTTACTGGCGGAACCATGCCCATCGGACGCCGGGCCGCTGCGGCGTTCTGTCCGTCGACGACCGTCCCCCTCGGTACACCGGAGCCGGACGAGTTCGAGCCCGGGCCCGGCTGGGTCGGGGTACCGCCCACGATTCCGCCGCGCTGGGCGGCTCGACCGACACCGGGACGTCCACCAGTGTTCGGGCCTCCCGTCGTTGTGGGGGGAACCCCCATCATCCCAGGGCGACCGAGCCCACGCGGCCCGTTGTTGCCCGCTTCCCTGGCTGTCAGCCCGGGCATCATCGGGCCGACGGGTCCTGGCCTCATCGGCCCCGGCCGCCCAACGGGACCGTTCGGGCCTGTCGGCCCGGTACGACCCGTGTTCGTAGGCGGCGGCACGAACGGACGCTGCTGGGGAGGACCGCCGGGGCCCACCCGGCCGGGAGGTGGCGGACTACCTGGCGGGACGTAAGCGGGAGCGGGGCCGGGAGGCCCACCACCGGGCGGCAGGCCGGGCTGACCGGGGGCCGGAGGCAGGTGAGGCGAAGGAGCACGATCCATCGGCTGCGCCACAGGAGCGGGAGGGGCGCTGTCGATATTCGTGGCAACCGACATGTCCGGGTAGACAGGATTTTCGGGAACAGAGGGCGGTACGACGGCACCAGTCCTGCCAACCGCTCCGTCGCCGGCTGGGATGAATACCTCGTTCCCGGACGCGTCAGGTGGAGCACTTCCTGCTGCGTAAGGAGCCGAAGCCGACTGCGGCCCGCCCACACCGCCAGTAGCGCCCCCGCCGGAGGGGCCGGGCTCTGAGGACTCGCGCCTGGACGCTGGCGGCACTCCCACATGCGGCATCGTCCCGAACGTCGGCTTGTTCTTCTCCGCGACCTGGATGTTCGCGAGGGCCACGTTGTAGTAGGAACTCAGCTTGTTCATCTGCTGAATGGCCTCTTGGCGCTTCTTCTCGCGCTCGCGTACCTCAGGCTTGGATTTGCTGGTGATCTTGGGAGGAAGGTAGGGCCCGTAGACCTTGTCCTCCTCCGGGTCCCGCTTCGGCATCGACGACTTGACCATGGACAGACCGAAGCCCGCGGCCTTGAGCTGCGTGCCCGCAGCTCCCGCGTACTCACTGAGCTTGAGAGTCTCCCGGCGAAGGCTCTTGGCCCACTTGGAGAACTCCTGTTTCGTTTCGCCCTCCCACTCGGACTCCACCTCGTCGAAGTAGGTCTTCAGCTCCTCCTCGGCCTTCCTGATGGAGCGGGCAGCGTCCCACAGGGCGTCGCCGACATCCTCCAGGTCCTGGGGAGAGGCGTCCTCGACGAGATCCACCATCTGGTTGAGACGGTAGGGCTCGAAGTCCGTGTTCCCGGCCGAGCCAGCAGCCGGCGGGGCCAAGGGGCCGGCGCCGGGCGCACGGAAGAGTTCGGGCTTCCGCGTCGTCGTGGGAGGCGGAAGGAAAGGGCTGAATTCTGCCGGAAGCGTGGGGTCTTTCGGCATCTCATCAGCCGAGTACCCCTTCCCTGTGAAAGGGTCGACCGGCTCGTTGTTCCCCTTGCCGCCCATGCGTCCTCCTGGTTCCGGGCATATGCCAGCCGATCAGAGGCCGGTCTTCTCGGACTTGCCCTCGGGCTTGTCGTCCTTGGGCCCTGCGTCACCCTCGCCGTCCGGATACTTCAGCTTCTTCTCCGTCGCCTCCACCCGGGCCTGGATCTGCCAGAAGAGGCGCTTCTCGTCCTCCTCCAGGTTGTCGAAGCCGCGGTCGGCGCCTTTGATGGCGATACCCGTCGCGTCGATCTGATCCCGGAGGTTGGAGGAGAGGAGTGTGAGGGTTTCGTGCACCTCGCTGTACTTGGCGAAGAGGTCGTCGGCTTCCGTGTAAGGAATGCTCTCCCCGCTGAGCGACTTCCGGGTGACGCGCCTGCAGGAGACCTTGTGTTTCGCCGCAGGAGAGGTGTCCAGTTCCGAGATGACACCGTCGATCCGCTTCTTCAGCTTCTTCAGCGCTTCAGCACGCCGTTCCAGGTCCCCCTTCGGGGACGACGACGACACCTTCCCCGATGACGGGACTGGTGGTGGCATCTCCTTGCCGTCCGGCCCCAGCTGTCCCATGGGCTCCCCCCTTCTGCCCGGTTCTCATCCGCTTGCCCGACGGTCTTCGTGGTCCGGTCGGGCAGCGCTCACGTCACTGTAGTAGCTGGGTGCAGCCCGTTCCAACTGCAAATAGGCCGCTGACAGTTGCTCGTAGCAGGACCGTAACGTGTGGCACGCGTGTGGCACATACCTCTTTTCTACCAGCCGCCTGTGACACCGGCGGATCGGCGGGCGGTGGCCCGTCAGCGGGTGGCCGCCGGGCGCTTGCGACGGCGCCAGTCGCGGTAGACCAGGGAAGTTCCCGCGATGACCGCGACGAGGGTGCCGCCTCCTACCAGGACGTAGGTTCCCAGCCTCTCGTTGCGTTCCTGCTCGGTTTCGCCGAGCTGGAGCTTGGCCGGTGTGGGTTTCTTGCCCGTTTCGACGCCTTCTTTGGCCACGGGGCGTTCGATGCGCTTGTCGTCCTCGGTGAGGGCTGCCACCGGGTCCACGACGCCCCAGCCGACGAGGCGGTCGTGGCCGGGGATGGAGCGCTCCGCGGTCTGCTCGATCTGGGCGACGATGTTCTGCTGGGACCACTTGTCGCGGCCCTCGTCGTGCTTGGCGCGGAGCAGTGCCGCGACGCCCGACACATAGGGGGCGGAGAAGCTGGTGCCGTTGTCGACGCAGTGACCACCCTTGGGGACGGTGGAGACCATGTCGACGCCGGGAGCAGCCACGTCCACGAAGTCACCGGCCTGGGAGAAGGGGGCGCGCTCGTTGTTGCGGTCGGACGCGGCCACCGCGAGGACGCCCGGGTAGGAGGCCGGGTAGGTTGCCTTGTTCTTGCCGCCCAGGCCGTCGTTGCCCGCGGAGGCGACGACGACGACGTCCGCCTGCACGGCGCGCCGCACCGCTTGTTCCAGCGAGGAGTCGGGCTGCAGGGCCTCGGCCGTGTCCTGGGAGATGTTGATGATGTCGGCGTCGGCCTGAACCGCGTAGTCGATGGAGTCGGCGAGGGTGGCGGCGGTGCCGCTGCCGTTGGCGTCGTTCTGCTTGATGGGAATGATCGTGGCCTTCGGCGCCAGCCCCACGAAGCCGGTGTCGTCGGCGGGGCGTGCGGCGATGATGCCGGCGACCTTGGTGCCGTGCCCGACCTCGTCGGTGGTGCCGTTGGCCTTGCCGCGGGGCGTGGCACGGCCCGTCTCCACGTCCTTCTTCGGCTTCTTGGGGAGCAGGTTCTTGCCCGCCTCGGCGTCGACGGCTTCCTTGAGTTGCTTGTTGTCGATGTCGACGCCGGTGTCGATGACGGCGACCCGGACTCCTGCGCCCTGATCGGTGTCCTGCCACAGCTCGTTGAGCAGAACCCGCTGCAGCGACCAGGGGCGGCCCTTGAACGGCTTGGCGGGAAAGCTGCACTGCGTGCTGGCGTCCGCGGCTGCCGGAGGAGCTGCGGTGACGGTCAGGGTGGAGGCTGTGACGGCTGTCGCCGCCGCGACCGCGCCCAGTCGGCGCAGCCCCCGCAGCCGACGCGGTCCGGTGCCGCGCCTCGCCTCGGTGGTCCTGGTCATCGTCGTCACCACCCTCAGGAGCCCTGCGGCTGAAGTGCGTCACCGGTGGACAGCCGCGGGCCCGTGGGCAGGAACGCGGCCCATTCGGCGGGAACGGGCGCCGGTTTGACGTTCTCGTAGCCGAGCCTGCGCTGCGCGTTCTGGCCTTCGGCCTGCTGTCGCTCGGACTTCTTGCCGTCGTCGCCGATACCCGATTCGCCCTGTTCGCTGTCGGTGTTGTTCTGCATCGCGTAGCGCAGTCCGGTGTCGGTCACCAGGAAGATGCCGCCGACGTTCGGACTGCGGCCCTTGAACTGGCGGAAGAGCTGTCCGGTTCCGGGCGTGACGTAGGCGCTGGAGGTGCCGGCGGGGAGCTGTTCGGGGAACTCCTTGCCCACCCAGGTGGTGAGTGTGGTGGCGCCGCTCTTGCCGTCGACCTTGCGCAGCACGTTGCAGGCGACGTTGCGGCTGCCGGAGCGGGTGCTGGCGGAGTTGACGGCGTAACTCTTCTCCTCGGGCCACTTCAGGGTGTCGCCGAAGGTGCCGGACGGTGAGAAGGCGCTGGCGTTGACCTTGATCGCCTCGCCGTTCTGCTTGAGGGGCAGCAGTTGCTTGGAGGAGAGCAGCAGCTGCGCCATGAAGTCACTGATCTGCAGGACCTTGCCGGACAGCACGACGTAGTGCTGCATGTGGTTGCCGGACGTCGACTGGATGACGGTGCCGACCAGGTTGGTGCTCGGGTCGAGACCGGGGACACCGGCGTCCGCGCCGATCTGCCCGGGGACCTGCGGGAAGGAGATGTTCTGGCCGGTGTGCAGCGTGGCCAGCCACTCGCGGGAGACGCGCTGGGGTTTGCGGTTGCCCACCAGGATGCGCAGCAGCGTCTCGTCGTGCGCGATGCGGTACTTGCGGCCGGACTTGTCGACGACGTACAGCCGGTCGTCGGGGCCCTGGACGAAGATGAGCTCGCCACCGCGCAGCCGGTTGGCGCCCTCGACCTTCTTCTTGTCGCGGTCGGCCAGTACGAAGGCCGCCTTCTGGACGGCACGGTCGCCCTGGCTGGGGCGCTCGCAGACCGCCCAGCGCTTCTTCTCGCCCGCTTCCTTGCCCTCGGGGAGGCGGTCGGGCGCGTAGGGGATGCCGAGGGTGGCGCCGTGCGGTATGTCGCCCTTGTCGAGGACCTTCTCGTCGACCTTGACGACCTCTCCCTTGCCCGGGTCGAGGAGCAGCTTGGCGGAGGCGAGGTTGAGCACCGGGTGGAGCTGGGCCTTCCCGTCGGTCTTGAGGACCACGTAGCGGGTGGTCGACTCGGAGCCGATGATGACCTTCTCCTCGGGCGTGTCCCAGCCTTCGGGGGCCTTCGGTTTGAACATGCCCCAGGCGCCGAATCCGGCGAGGATCAGCACACCGACGACGATGCCGGGCAGGATGCCGCGCAGCGGGCGGGGGGCGCCCTCCTCGGTGCCTGTCGGTGACGGCTGGAGGAACGCCGCCACCAAGCGCTTCTTCGCGAAGGTGTAGGCATTGAGCTCGTCGCGCCGTGATGCCATGAGTGAAAGACGCTCCCCTGAAGTCCCTGCTGTCCCCCGCACCGTCCGGCCTGGGGGGCCGTGACGGCCCCGGCCGGTCCGGAACGGTACCGCTCACCGGTCCGCGCGACGCCCGCGGGCGCTGCCGATTGTCGGACCGGGCCCCTACTATGCCGGTTGGGGATTGCCTTGTGCCGCTCCGGTATCGTGATCGCCCGCCCAACGCCCCCGACGAGTGGGGCGAATTCGGACATGAGGGGGCCTTCTCGGATGGGATCTGCGACGCGGGCGCGGGGTGCGGCCGGCGCCACGAGCCGCTCTGGGCCGGGTGCGTCCCGGCGCCAGGGAGCCGCCGCGTCCGCATCCGCGGCCTCCCGCCCCGCTCCCCGGGTCCCCGCCTCGACAGCCCTGCGGACCGAGTCGCGTACGAGCCGCCTGGGACCGCTCCAGTTGCAACAACTGGTGCTGCTGGAGCTGGCCGGTGCGGTGCTGTTGATCGCTGCGGCCGTCGACCGGCTGCTGCTGGTGCCGGGCGTGGTGGTCGCCGCCGTGCTGGTGGCCCTGGCGGTGATGCGCAGGCATCACCGCTCGGTCCACGACTGGTTCAGCACGCTGCTGGCGCTACGGGCCCGCAGGCGCGCGGCGGCCCAGCCACTGACGCCCGCGATGGTGCTGGACGAGGAGGGCGAGCGGGTCGACGCGGGCTTCCTCCCGCTGGTGGAGTGCGCTCCGGCGCTGCGCACATACGCCTACGTCGACAAGAAGCGGCGCACCATAGGGATGCTGGGCGACGGCACGTTCCTGACGGCTCTGGTGCGCATCGAGGCCGCTCCCAGCGCGCTGCGCCCGGCCTTCGGCGCGCGCGCCCTGCCGCTGGAGCTGATGCACGACGCGCTCGACGTGGACGGCATCGCACTGGAGTCCGTCCAGGTGGTGCAGCACGTGCAACCGGCTCCCGCGCCCCATCTGCCGGACCAGTCGGTGGCGCGGCGCAGCTACGCGCCGCTGCAGGAACAGACCGGGTCGCCCGCGCTGCGGCTGACCTGGGTGGCGCTGAAGTTCGATCCGGAGCTGTCCCCCGAGGCGGTCGAGGCACGCGGCGGCGGTCTGGAGGGCGCGCAGCGCTGCCTGGTGCGTGCCGCGGATCATCTGGCCAGCCGGGTGACGGGCGCCGGTTTCGTGGCCACGGTGCTCAACGAGCAGGAGCTGATAGCCGCGGTCGCGACATCCGCCTGTGTGAGCCCGGCGGCCACGGCCAGGGCGAGCCGGCCCGACGCGACGCCCGCGCGGCGCACCGCCGAGTCCACGCGCGCCTGGCGGTGCGACGACCGGTGGCACACCACCTACGGCGTAGGCCGCTGGCCGGAGTTGGGCCGTGCCGCCACCCCGCTTCCACGGCTGGTGGCGCTGCTGACCTCCGCTCCGACGTTCACCACCACGTTCAGCATGACGCTGGGCCGCTCGGCTCGCCGCAGCGCGGTCACGGTCAGCGGCCATGTACGTCTGACGGGCCGCTCGGACAACGAACTGGCGACGGCCCGACGGCATCTGGAGCGGGCCGCCCGCTCGGCGCGGGTCGGGCTGGTGCGGCTGGACCGCGAACAGCTGCCCGGCGCCTTCGCGACGCTGCCGCTGGGGGGTGTGCGCTGATGGCGAGCCGCTACACGCAAGGGCTGCTGGGTCCGCGCCGTACGGAGCACGCCGTGTACGCGGACCACTTGGGCGCGCTGTCGCTGCCCATCGGGGACGACGGCGTGGTGGTCGGGAACGACGCGGAGGGCCGCCCCCAGGTGGTCGGCTTCCACCATCCGTCCCCGTACGACGTGGTGCTCATCGGCGGACTGTGGACGGCCCAGGTGCTGGCGCTGCGGCTGGCCGGGGCGGGCACACGGGTCGCGGTGGAGACCGGCCGGGCCCAGGTGTGGACGAACCTCGTGCAGGCGGCCGGAGCGGGCCAGGAGTGCATCACGCTCTACGACGTGGGGCGGGTGCCGCCCATGGGCCCCACGGTGAGCAGTCCGGTGCTGGTCGTGCGGGACTGCGGCATGCGTCCGCCGCGCGGCCGTGTCGCCTCCATGCCGTGGCAGTCCGTACTGACGCTGCTGCCGTATCTGAGCCCCGTCGCTCCCCGGTTGCTGCGCGGAGCGTCGCTGGTCGGCATTCAGCGGGTCTCTCCGGACGAGGCACAGCAGATCGGGCGCGTCATGCAGTTGCCGCAGCAGGAGGTGGAGGCGCTCTCCACCCTGGGCGACGGTGTCACGCTGTGGTGCACACGGCGCGAGAGGCAGTACGCACTCACGCAGCCGACCGACGCGGAGTCGGGACTGCTGGGGACTCCGCGCCGGCTGGACTGACCTCCGGTCGCGGGACCGCGCTCCCCGAGCGACAGTTGCGATGATTAGGCTGGACTGACGCGCGTGGGCGGACGCGCGGCAAACCGGGGTGAATGACCACAGCAGGAGGCATTGTGAGCAGCGACCGGGACGAGATCCGCGTCCGCGGGACCATGCCCGGCTCCGACCAGCTCGACGCGGAAGCGGATGCCGAGAGCGAGACGGAGTCGACGGGCCAGTTCACCATCGACTACACGCCGCCTGCCTGGTACACGCAGGACGCGGCCAGCAGGCCCGAGCCCCAGGAGACGACACCCGCGAGCGCGCCCGCACCGACGTCCGGAGCGGGACAGGGGACCCCCTCGGCAGACGAGTCCGCCTACGGTGGTGCACGGTTCAACGACACCGACTGGTGGGCCGGTTCGGCCGCTCCGTCGGCGCCGTCCACCCCGCCGGACTCCGACGCTCCGCGGCCCGACCACGAGGCGCCCGGCTCCCCGCAGAGCGGCAGCCCGTCGGACGACCTGCCGGCCTTCCCCTCGCTCCAGCCGTTCAGCGAACCGCGGGCCGGGGAAACGGAGTCGGAGCCGGAGCCGGAGGCACAGTCCCAGGACGCCGTGGCGCCGTGGGAGGCCGAGAGGCAGCAGCCGTTCGCCACCACGCCGGACACCGTGGACGCGGCGAGCGGGCTGGACGCGCAGCAGGAGAACGAGCGGACGGCCGACGCGGCCGACGACCTCGGTCCTGACTCCTTCGGTGCCGACGCCGGCGGCTTCGGCACCGACGCGGACCGCGCGGGCGAGGACCGCACCGGCGCGGACCGTCCGGACGACGAGCGCGGAGACGACGAGGCGCTGTCGAGTGCCGCCTCGCCGAGTTGGCGCGCACCGTCCACAGCGGCGCCAGAACCGGAGTCGCAGCCGGACGCCGTACCCGAAGGCGCGGCGGAGCCGGAACCGGAGCCGTCGGAACCGACGCAGGCGCCGACGGACTCGGAGGCCTCCGAGGAGTCGCGCACCTCGGCCGATGTCGGCGACGGCGCCACCATGCGCTTCTCCGCCGCCGCGCTGCGCTGGGAGATCGCCGCGTACGCCGCCAAGGAGCAGCAGGGCAGCGACCAGCCCGCCGCGAGCCCGCCACAGGACACCTCGGCCCCGGAGAGCGCGGACAGCGGCGCCGACGGCCAGGACGCCGACAGCGAGGGTGACGACGGCGGCCAGGGCGCTGCTCGGGACTCCGGGGCGGACGAGCCGCAGGACGCGGTTCCCGCCACGTACGACTTCGACTTGGAGGCCCCCTCCGGCGAGCGCCGGTACGCCGAGGCCCCGCCCGCGCAGGCGGCCACCGAGCCGCAGGACGCGGAGCCGCAGGACGCCGTGCCGCCCCACCCGCTCTCCCCTGCCCCGCCCGCCGGGGGAGGCGGCAGCACCATCGGGGGCGCACAGGGGCTGCCTCCGCTGCCGCCGGACTTCCAGCCCGCCGCTGCGGCACCGCCGCCGGACCCGGCATGGCAGGGCGCCGACGCGCGTCCTGGTGCCGAGGCGGCGCCGCAGGACGAGACCGCACGTCCGCCGCAGGGGCACGGTCAGGGCGGAGGACAGGAGCAGGCAGGAAGCCAGGGGCAGGCACCGGCGCAGCCGCCTGCCGCACAGGCGCTGCCTGCGGCACCGTACGCGCCGCAGCAGCCCCACCATGCTCCGCAGAACCCGCAGATTCCGCAGGCCCCGAACAGCCCGCAGGCCCCGCAGATCCCGCAGCAGGCGCAGGGGCAACCTCCGCAGCAGGCGCAGGGACAGCAGCCGGGCGGGCCGCAGGAGAGCCGCTACGGCTACCCGCAGGCAGGGCAGCACCCCCACGGCCCCCACGGTGCCGGAATGCCGCCCGCGCAGCAGCAGCCGGGCCACCCGGTGCCCGGTCAGCCGCACCCCGGTCAGCAGTACCAGCCACCTGGGGCGAGCGGGCCCGTGCCGCCGCACGGTCAGCAGCAGGCCGGAGCTCAACAGCCCGGTCAGCCCGGGTCCGGTTACGGCTACCCCGGCCAGACGGCACAGCCCGGCGTGCCGCCCCAGGGCCAGGGTCAGCCGCCCGCACAGCTGCCCGCACCGGCGCAGCAGCCGGCGCAGGCCCAACAGCCCCAGGCACAACCCCAGGCCCCGGGACCGGCACCGGCGCAGCAGCCCCCGGCCCAGGCTCAACAGGCGGCCCAGGGCCCGCCGCCCGCCCCGGCGCAGCAGCCGCTCCAACCGCACCCAGGCGCTGTGGATCCGCGCCGCGTGGACCAGTCCGGCTCACCGCTGGGCTACACGGCCGCGGTCGAGCTGTCCTCGGACCGGCTGATCAACAACAAGAAGAAGCCGCGCCCCCAGTCGGGCAACAAGAGCTCGCGTTTCAAGTTCGGTGCCAAGAAGGAGGAGGCGGAGCGGCAGCGCAAGCTGGATGTGATCCGCACTCCGGTGCTCTCGTGCTACCGGATCGCCGTCATCAGTCTCAAGGGCGGTGTGGGGAAGACGACGACCACCACGGCCCTGGGCTCGACGCTCGCCAGCGAGCGTCAGGACAAGGTGATCGCCATCGACGCCAACCCGGACGCGGGCACGCTCGGCCGCCGGGTACGGCGCGAGACCGGAGCCACCATCCGGGACCTGGTCACGGCCATCCCGTACCTCAACAGCTACATGGACATCCGCCGGTTCACCTCTCAGGCGTCGTCCGGGCTGGAGATCCTGGCCAACGACGTCGACCCGGCGATCTCGACGACGTTCAACGACGACGACTACCGGCGCGTCATCGACGTCCTGGGCAGGCAGTACCCGATCATCCTGACGGACTCGGGCACCGGCCTGCTCTACTCCGCGATGCGCGGCGTGCTGGATCTCGCGGACCAGCTCATCATCATCTCCACGCCGTCGGTGGACGGTGCGAGCAGCGCCAGTACGACGCTGGACTGGCTGGCCGCGCACGGCTACTCGGAGCTGGTGCAGCGGAGCATCACGGTGATCTCCGGGGTGCGCGAGGTCGGGAAGATGATCCGGGTCGAGGACATCGTGGCGCACTTCGAGACCCGGTGCCGCGGCGTGATCACCGTCCCGTTCGACGAGCACCTGTCGGCAGGTGCCGAGCTGGATCTGAACATGATGCGGCCGCGGACGCGGGAGGCGTACTTCAACCTGTCCGCGATGGTGGCCGAGGACTTCGCTCGGGCCCAGCAGGAGCAGGGGTTGTGGACGGCGGACGGCAACCCGCCGCCGCAGCTCGCCCCGCCGATGCCCGGCCAGGGCGGGGTCCCGGGCCAGGCCGCCCAGCCCGGACACCCTGGCGCCACGGCCGGCCCGCCGCATACCCAGCAGCAGCCCCCGCCGTACGGAGCGGGCGGTGGCTACGGATACCCGGGTCCGGGACACCCCGGAAACCCGGGGCACTCCGGTCACCCGGGCCAGCCCCAGCCCGGCAGCGGCTGGCAGCAGCAGTAACACCGGTATCAGCAGCGGCAGCACGAGGGAGGGGCGGCGGACAGTGTCCGCCGCCCCTCCCTCGTGCTCCGCCCGTGTCGGGGCCTCGTGCCCGGCTCCCTCAGCCTTCGGCCGCCGCCGTCACCGAGCGCCGGGCCTCCTCGACATCCTGGGCCATCCGGTCCTTCAGCGCCTCGAGGGTGTCGAATTTCTCCTGGCCCCGGATGTACTCGAGGAAGTCGACGGCCACGTGCAGCCCGTACAGCTCCAGGTCGACACGGTCGATGGCGTATGCCTCGACGGTCCGCTCGGTGCCCTCGAACTGCGGATTGGTACCCACGGAGAGCGCGGCCGGCATCGCCTCGCCCTCGACGTTCAGCCAGCCCGCGTACACGCCGTCGGCAGGGATGGCGGTGTGCGGCAGCGTGTCGACGTTCGCCGTGGGGTAGCCGAGCTCGCGTCCGCGCCGGGCGCCCGGCACCACGACCCCTTCGACGCGGTGCGGTCGGCCCAGCACCTCGCTCGCGCCCCGCACATCGCCCTCGGCGACCAGTCGCCGCGCCATCGTGGAGGAGAACGCCTCTCCGCTCTCCGTACGCTCGAACAGGTCGACGACGACCACGTCGTAGTCGTACGTCTCACCGAGCTCGGCCAGGGACTCGACGGTACCGGCCGCCTTGTGCCCGAAGCGGAAGTTCGGGCCTTCCACGACGCTGCGCGCGTGCAGCTTGTCGACGAGCACCTTCACCACGAAGTCGGCGGGCGACAGCTTGGAGAAGTCGGAGGTGAAGGGCAGCACCAGGACGGCGTCCACGCCCAGCTCGCCCATGAGTTCAGCGCGTCGGTGGTGCGGTGCGAGCAGCGGGGGGTGACTGCCCGGCCGCACGACCTCGCTGGGGTGCGGGTCGAATGTGACGACGACGGCGGGGACGCCCAGCTCCCTGGCGCGCTCCACCGTCCTGCCGATGATGAGCTGGTGCCCCCGGTGCACCCCGTCGTACGAGCCGATGGTGACGACGCTGCGCCCCCAGCCCTCGGGGATGTCCTCCAAGCCACGCCAGCGCTGCACGTCTGCTCCTCGTCGCTACCTAGTTCGCCAGTACCTGTGCCGATGGTGATGTCGGCGGGTCTCGCCGGTCCAAGGGTGCCATGCCCCGCCGCCCCGGCCCGCACGGACCCACCTCCGGACGGTCGGCGCATGGGGGGCGCCGCCCGCCGGTCAGGGGCGCCGGGCGTCCTCGTTCAGCACGGGTACGTCCAGCAGGTCTTCATCCGGTGGCTGTGCGTCCAGCGAGTCGCACAGCCGGCGGGCGCGGGGCCCCAGCACCGGTGTCCACTCCTGCGGCTCCCGCGCCACCCAGACACGGAGCGCCCTCGTGAACCCGGGCAGCTCCCGGGCCAGGCCGGCGAGCGCCCGGTCGAAGGAGGCCGCGCCCTGCGCCGTGTCGGCCATCAGCGCCCCGATCCGCCGCACGAACCGCGCCTCGGAGCCACAGTCGGGAGCGCCGCCGGGCCCGTGGCCGGAAGCGCTGGAAGCACTGTCGGAGTCGCCGTCGGGCGCGGTCGTGCGTCGGGGCCGCACGACGATCGCGCGCCGCGCCACGGCGTCCAGCGCGGCCTCCAGGACGGAGTCGTCCTTCTCCTGGGCGAGCAGGAGGTCCAGCAGCTCGTCGCGCAGCGGCCCCTCCCCCGCGCCGAGCACCCCGGCCAGCCGGGCCCGGAAGACGGGTTCCTCCTCGCACAGCAGCTCCGCCACCAGCGGGCGCAGCACGGCACGAGCGCCCGGGCCGTGCCGCAGGCGACGCCTCACGAAGCGGGCCACGTCGTCGCGGGCCCGCCAGGGACGGAGCTCGGCGTGCTCGCGCACCAGCAGCGCGGCGCGGCGGGCCAGCGCCGGGGTGTCCACCCGGGCGAGAGCTCGTACGGCCTCGGACTGCGCCGCGGGGCCGGCGGGCCCGGTGAGCAACGCGTGGAAGGCGGCGAGCACCGGCTCCGGATGCGTGGCCAGCGCGGTACCCAGGGCGCCCGCCAGCTCGGCGTCCCCCGACTCGGTGAAGCGGCGCAGGGCAGCAGCCATGTGCTGGGAGCGGCTGTGCGGGTCGCGTACGAGCACGGCGAGCGCCGCGGTGTGCAGGGTCCGGTCCGCGGGACGGTGCACGGGACGGCGCAGCAGTGCACGCGCGGCCGACCGCAGCAGCTTGCGGTCGGTGTCGGTACGGGCCCGGCGCGCCGCCAGCACCCCGTAACCCGCGGCGGCCGTCCGACGTCCGGCGTGGGTCTCGTACGCCCAGCGTTCGACGGCTCGGCACATGGCGGGGAGTTCGTCGCGTACCAACTCGGCCAGGAGTTCGTCGGCGCGCGGGTGCGCGGCGTCGACGAGTGCGTCGGTCAACTCGTCCACCGCACGGCGCCGGTGGGTGTACAGCAGTGCCTGGGCGGCGGTTGCCACAGTGGGCACCGTGCGGTTGTCCATGTCCGTACGCCGCCTCAGGGGCCGCAGATCGCTGAACCACTCGCACAGCAGTGGTTGCACAGTGCGGGGTTCGGCCGTGAGGAGTTCCTCCAGCAGGTCCAGACAGCGCCCCCGTTCGCACGGCTGGTCCGCAGGGGGGTCGGCAGGCAGCAGGTGGCGCAGCAGCTCCACCTTTTCGGTGGCTTCCAGCCGCAGTCCGCCCCAGAAGCCGGGCCCGAAGCGGTCCCGAAGCAGTGTGCTGTCCTGCCGCTCGGCCACGCGCTTGGCAAGGCCTACCAGCACCCGCACATACGAGCCCACCTCGGGCAGCTGCGGCAGCGTCTCGGCCAGCAGGTGCGCGGCCCACCACACGATCTCGCCGTTCGGCTCACTGTCGTCCGCGCCGTCGAGAGTGTCGTCGTCCGAGCCGTCGGGCGAGGCGGCGACAGCGGTGTCCCCCGGGCCTGGCTCCGCGACTCCGTCCAACTCGCCGTCCAATGCGCCGTCCAGCGCGTCGGCCAACCGGCGCAGCCGCGGGGCGAGCACCTCCGCGCCGTCCCTGCGGTCGCACAGCAGCAGCGCCTGCACGACCGGCCCGATGCGGTGCCGGGGCACCGGTGCGGTACCGGTGGCGTCCGGGCCCCGGTGTTGCACCAGTGCGTCCAGCGCCACATCGAGATCGAGGTGGCAGCCCTGCAGCCAGTCGGAGAATTCCTCGTCCACGAACCGGTATCCCTCACCTGCGGGGGCCAGTGCCCCCTCCGCCAAGACCGCGGACGCCCAGCCGTCGTGCCAGGGGAAGAGCTCGTCGAAAGCGGCGCGGCTCAACTCGCCCTGCCCGGAGGCGAGACAACGGCGAGCGGCCTCGTGCAGCCGGCCTGCCGCCCGGGCAGCGAGGCGCCGCACCGAAGCCGGGCCCCCGGCCCCACCGCCGACCGCTGTTCCTGCCGACTGCTGCGACAGCCCGGCGTCGCCCTCCTCCTCGCCTCGCCAGGCGAGGCGCTGCGCACTGCGCAGGCACAGCAGGTCGAGGAAGGCGGAGAAGATCTCGTGGCGGGCCGGGGCGGGTTCGACCACCTGCGCCGCATCGACCGCCTCGGCCACCTCCGCAGCAGGGTCCGGCGCATCGGAGCAACCCGGCGTGACCGGAGGGTCCGACGGGCCCGGCAGCGTGCGTCCGCACAGGGCGCCTTGCGCGGCACGCACCTGGGCCAGCATCCGGATCGCCAGCGGGTGGCCGACGTCCCAGGGTGCGAGGACACCGTCCGGCAGTCCGTAGGCGGCCCGGACCCGGACGGCCTGCCGCGGGGACAGCTGCCCCACCCGGACACTGCCCTCGGTACCGGCGAGTGCGTAGAGCATGTCCTCGGGGAAGAGCGTGGCTGCCTGCTCCCAGAACTCGGGGCGGCAGGCGACCGCCAGCCGCGCGCCGGAAGCCCGCAGCCAGTCGGCGGTACGAACGGTCCACTGCCGCAGCGTGTGCGGGTGCGCGAGGCGGAGTGGCATCTCCTCCGGCGCGTCCAGCAGGATCAGCAGCGGCCGTCCGGCAGCGCTTGCCAGGCGCGCGACCGCGTCGGGGTCGACATCGTGCGAACCGTCTGCCGGGCGACCGGTCGGCGCCGGATCAGCCGGTGCGGGAAGCTGCGCTGTCGCGGTCCCGCTTCCGCCCGGCTGCCGGGACGCGGTCACGCTTCCGCTCGCCGCAGCGAGTGCGCGGCCGACCGCTTCCCGGAGAGAGGTGTCGTCAGGCCGCAGTTCGGCGCCGCGCAGCCAGACGCTCGGCGCGGCTGCCGCCGCACGCGCCCGGCGCGCCGCGACGGCGGCGAGTTCGGTGGTGCGGCCGGTGCCGGGAGCGCCCACCAACGCGAGGACAGCGGCCCCGCTGTGGGCGAACAGGTCGAAGTGCTCGGCGACTTCGGGCCGGGTCACCGCGTGTGCGCAGCGTTCCGGCGCGGGGTCCACGGAAGCCGCGGCCAGCCGCAGTGCACCGGCCAGGTTCAGATCGGGACCGAAGCCGGGCGCGGAGGCACCGTTGCGGCGCAGCAGTACGCCCAGCGGACCGTCGGGCGCCGACGCATCTGCCGTGTGCAGCGGCACCGCGAAGGGGCCGGGCTGCCCGGATGTGGCGTGCAGCGCGGTGCCCAGGACCCCGAGGACGGCCCCGGTGGCGGAGTCCGCGACGGGGGCGCCGGACGCCCAGCGGGAGAGTCGCAGCGGGACCGCGGCGGCTGCCGGCAGTTCGAGCCGCAGCGCCCGTTCGACGGAGTGGTAGCGGGCGGTCGAGGTGTAGACGGCCGGTACGGTGCCGGTCAGCGTGGTGGGGAGCGGTCCGTCCTCCGTCAGCACCACGGCCGGGGTTTCGGGGTGCGGCCGCTCTCCACCGATGACCAGCGGTTCCATTCGGGGCAGCCCAGGCGTGTGGATGAGCGCCAGGTCCCACTCGGGCAGCGGCGTGATGTCGCGGCTCTCCGCGACGAACGTGGTCCCCTGCGCGTGCAGGACGGCTCTGCTGAGGCCGTCCACCGCCTCGTGGCTGGTCACCACCGTGCCGAGGCGATCGGCGACGAACCCTAGGCCACGCGCCCGTCCCGCCAGATCGCGGACGCGAACCAGCGTGGGTCTCCCGCACACCGTCGACATCGCTCGAACCTCCGCGCCGGCCACACCGCCGCGTCGACCGTAGAGCGGGGTTGATCAGCGGCAACAGCCCCGGCGCCGAACGCGCCCCCGCGCGCGCCCGCGCTTCACCCCGAGCGCCCGCCCACCCGGGTGAATGCGCCGGCGCTCAGGCATATCCCCGGCGAAGCACTCACCAGGGGATGGCGCCGTCGGCCGCACGGCGGGCGGAATGTCACCCACACGAAGACGGGCCCGTCCCCCACACGGAGACAGACCCGTTGCCGGCCTGGGAAGAAGGAGAGCTCGCGGTGCGGCAGCAGCCGTCCCTCACACGAAGACGGCGAGGCTCTTGGCCCTACCCCCCTGCTCCGCCACCAGCGCGACGAACTGCCCTCCGGGGCCGAACACGGCTACCGGGCCCCGTCCGGCGGCATCCGCCGGCATCCGCAGCTGGACGCCGTTGCCGATCCGCCGCGCCTGCTCCTCGTCGACGTCCCAGCGGGAGAACGCGGCGGCAGCCGCCTCGCCCAGCGGCAGGACGGGCAGCGGCTCTTCGGCGTCCAGGTGCTCCTGCAGCCGCTCCAGGGTGTGCGCGCCGTCCAGCCCGTACGGGCCGACCCGGGTGCGCCGCAGCGCGGTCAGATGGCCGCCCGTTCCCAGCGCTGCGCCCACGTCGCGGGCGAGCGCACGCACATAGGTGCCGGACGAGCAGACCACCGACACCAGCAGGTCGGTCACCGGTGTGCCATCCTCGGCGGTCTCCTCGCGCACGTCGTGCACCACGAAGGAGGAGACGGTGACCGGCCGGGCGGCCAGCTCCACTTCCTCTCCCTCGCGCACCCGCGCGTACGCTCGCTTGCCGTCCACCTTGACGGCGCTGACGGTCGAGGGGACCTGCGAGATCTGCCCTGTCTGCTCGGCCACGGCGCAGTCCACGCGCTCCCGGTCGAGGTCCTTGGCCCCCCGGGCGGCGGTGATCTCGCCCTCGGCGTCCTCCGTCACGGTCTCCTGACCGAGCCGGACGGTCGCGACGTACTCCTTCTCCGTCAGGGCGAGGTGGCCGAGCAGCCGGGTGGCGCGCTCGGTGCCGATGACCAGCACACCGGTGGCCATGGGGTCGAGGGTCCCCGCGTGGCCGACGCGGCGGGTGCGGGCCATACCGCGCAGCTTGGCCACCACGTCGTGCGAGGTGAACCCGGCGGGCTTGTCGACGATGATCAGCCCGCCGGGGCCGTTGTCTCTCTTACGTGCCACGGATCAGGCGCTCTCGTCCTTGCCGCCGGCAGCGCCCGGGCTCTCCGGACCGTCCGAGGACTCCGAGGCGGCCGAAGCGCCCGAGACATCCGCGTCGTCAGCATCGTCCGCCTCGTCGTCGAGCCCGGGCTCGCCCGGCTTGCGGTAAGGGTCGGGCTCACCGGCGTACGAGGCTCCGGAGGAGGCCTTGCGGACCTCCTCGTCGGCGGCCCGGGCCCGGGCGAGCGCTTCGTCGATCGTCTTGGCGGACTCCGGCAGCGCGTCCGCCACGAACGTCAGGCTGGGTGTGTGCTTGATGCCCGCCGCCGAACCGACGGCGGAGCGGAGCACGCCCTTGGCGCTCTCCAGACCCGCGGCAGCCGCCTTGCGGTCCTCCTCGTCGCCATAGACGGTGTAGAAGACCGTCGCTTCCCTGAGGTCGCCGGTGACCCTGGTGTCGGTGACGGTCACATGTGTGCCGAGCCGCGGGTCCTTGATCCCTCGGTGCAGCTTCTCGGCGACCACCTCACGGATGAGGTCCGCCAGCCTCTTCGCCCGCGCATTGTCGGCCACTGGTCCGTCTCCTTGCTCTGCGCCATGCGCTCACGCGCTGCTGCGTTTTCCCTGCGTTTGTGCCACTGCCGCACCTTTGCCACTGCTGTGCCTGTCGCGGCGGTGCGTGTCGCGGCGTGCGTCTATTCATCGTCCTCGCCGTGGAACCGCCGCCGCACGGACAGCAGTTCCACCTCAGGACGCGCGGCGACCAGCCGCTCGCAGCGGTCGAGCACGTCGCTGAGGTGCCCCGCGTCCCCGGACACGGCCGCCAGCCCGATATGGGCCCTGCGGAAGAGGTCCTGCTCCCCCGTCTCGGCGACGCTGACCGCATATTTGCGCTGCAGCTCGGCGACGATGGGGCGGACGACGGAGCGCTTCTCCTTGAGCGACCGCACGTCGCCGAGAAGCAGATCGAAGGACAGCGTCCCTACGTACATACAGTGCGGGTCATGCCACCCGTGGGGCCTTGGGGTGCCACCAGCGGAGGCTGGGGGCGTGGCTTCACTGGCACCGTACACGCAACGGCCGGGGCCGATCGACGGAAATATCTTCCGCCGGTCGGCCCCGGCCCGCGCATCGCGCGACCACCGTCCCCGGTGGACCGCGCTACGCGCGGACAGCGCTCATCGCGGCTCAGCCGCGCGGCTTCTCCCGCATCTCGTACGTCGCGATGACGTCCTCGACCTTGATGTCGTTGAAGTTTCCGAGGTTGATACCGCCCTCGAAGCCTTCGCGGATCTCGGTGACATCGTCCTTGAAGCGACGCAGACCCTCGATGTTGAGGTTCTCCGCCACGACCTTGCCGTCCCGGATGACGCGGGCCTTGGTGTTCCTGCGCACCTCGCCCGAGCGGATGATGACACCCGCGATGTTGCCCAGCTTGGAGGAGCGGAAGATCTCGCGGATCTCCGCCGTACCCAGCTCGACCTCTTCGTACTCCGGCTTGAGCATGCCCTTGAGGGCCGCCTCGATCTCCTCGATGACCTGGTAGATCACCGAGTAGTAGCGGACGTCCACGCCTTCGCGCTCGGCCAGCTGCGTCGCGCGCCCCTCGGCGCGGACGTTGAAGCCGATGACGATGGCGTCGGAGCCGGTCGCCAGGTCGATGTCGGTCTCGGTGACCGCACCCACACCGCGGTGCAGGATGCGCAGGTCCACCTCTTCGCCGACGTCGAGCTGGAGCAGCGAGGACTCCAGGGCCTCGACCGAACCGGACGCGTCGCCCTTGATGATGAGGTTGAGCTGCTGCACCTCGCCTGCCTTGAGCACCTTGTCCAGGTCCTCCAGGGAGACGCGGCGGGTCCGCTTGGCGAAGGCCGCGTTGCGCTCGCGCGCCGCGCGCTTCTCGGCGATCTGCCGGGCCGTACGGTCCTCGTCGACCACCAGGAAGTTGTCGCCGGCGCCCGGGACATTGGTGAGACCGAGCACCAGGACGGGGGTCGAGGGACCCGCTTCCTTGATGTTCTCGCCCTTGTCGTCGAGCATCGCGCGCACCCGGCCGTAGGCGTCGCCCACGACCATGGTGTCGCCGACCCGCAGCGTGCCGCGCTGGACCAGCACGGTGGCCACGGCGCCGCGGCCGCGGTCGAGGTGGGCCTCGATCGCGATGCCCTGCGCGTCCTGGTCGGGGTTGGCCCGCAGGTCGAGCGAGGCGTCCGCGGTCAGGACCACGGCCTCCAGCAGCTCCTCGATGTTGAGCCCCTGGCGCGCGGAGATGTCGACGAACATCGTGTCGCCGCCGTACTCCTCGGCCACCAGCCCGTACTCGGTCAGCTGGCCGCGGACCTTGGTCGGGTCGGCACCCTCGACGTCGATCTTGTTGACCGCGACGACGATCGGCACCTCGGCCGCCTTGGCGTGGTTGAGCGCCTCGACGGTCTGCGGCATCACGCCGTCGTTGGCCGCGACCACCAGGATCGCGATGTCGGTCGACTTGGCACCACGGGCACGCATGGCGGTGAATGCCTCGTGACCAGGGGTGTCGATGAAGGTGATCTTGCGCTCTTCGTCGTTCACCTCGGTCGACGCCTGGTAGGCACCGATGTGCTGGGTGATGCCGCCGGCCTCGCCCTCGATGACGTTGGTCTTCCGGATCGCGTCCAGCAGCCTCGTCTTACCGTGGTCGACGTGACCCATGACGGTCACCACCGGCGGACGCGGCATGAGCGCCGTCTCGCCGCCCTCGTCCTCGCCGAACTCGATGTCGAAGGACTCGAGAAGCTCGCGGTCCTCCTCCTCCGGGCTGACGATCTGGACGACGTAGTTCATCTCCTCGCCGAGGAGGTGCAGCGTCTCGTCGGAGACGGACTGGGTCGCGGTGACCATCTCGCCCAGGTTGAACATCACCTGGACCAGCGACGCCGGGTTGGCGTTGATCTTCTCCGCGAAGTCCGTGAGCGAGGCACCACGCGACAGCCGGACGGTCTCGCCCTTGCCGCGCGGCAGCATCACACCGCCGACGGACGGCGCCTGCATCTGCTCGTACTCCTGGCGCCGCTGCCGCTTCGACTTGCGGCCACGGCGGGCCGGACCGCCGGGACGGCCGAACGCACCCTGTGTGCCACCACGGCCGCCGGGGCCACCCGGGCGACCGGCGAAACCGGGACGGCCACCGCCGCCGGGACGACCGGCGAAACCGCCGCCACCACCCGGACGACCGCCGCCGCCGCCACCACCGGGACGACCGGCGAAGCCGCCGCCACCGCCGGGACGACCGCCGCCACCGGGACGGCCACCGCCGCCACCACCGGGACCGCCACGGCCGGGACCCGGACGCGGGCCCGCGGCAGGACGCTGCGGCATCATGCCCGGGTTCGGCCGGTTACCGCCGGCGCCACCCGGACGCGGGCCGCCGCCCTGCGGGGCCTGCGGACGCGGCATGTTGCCCGGTGTGGCACGACCGCCACCCGGAGCCTGCGGACGCGGACCCGCCTGGCCACCGGCGCCGCCGCCCGGCCCCTGGCCCGGCTTGGGCGCACCCGGCTTGGGAGCGCCGGGCTTGGGCGCACCGCCGGAGCGGGGCGCCTGCGGACGGGCCATACCGGTGGAGCCACCGGAGGTGAAGGGGTTGTTGCCCGGACGGGGGCCGGAGGGGCGCCCACCCGGCTTGGGGGCCTGACCGCCCTGCG
>NZ_JAGPXJ010000068.1:0-41940 GCF_018070605.1 Streptomyces sp. B15 | reverse complement strand
GACCCGGCTGTCTCGTATTCCGGGACCGGGGATCTCGCCCGGGTCCCGGGGTCGGGCGGGTGGGTCAGCCGGCCAGCCGGACGTCGGTGCCCGTCATGGAGACGTCCACCCCGTCCTTGGTGGTCTCGACCTTCTCCAGCTTCAGCCCTTCGGGCAGGCGGTCGATCCTGCGGTCGAAGTCGATCTTCTTGCGGATCGCGTCCTCGACACCGGGGATCCGGGAGCCGGGCACCTTGTCGGCGTGCAGCCGTACCGTGTCGCCGCCGGTCACGCTGACGGTGCTGTAGACGCTGCGCTCGACGGTGCGGCCCAGCATCGGGAGGACGGCACTGGCGGTGACCTTCACCTGGTCCTTGCCGGAGGTGCTCTTGCCGCCGTAGCTGACCTGCACACCCTCGTCGGCGGCCTTGGACAGATCCGCGTAGGAGAGGTGCACGGTGCCGGTGGCCCGCTCCGCGACCGCTGTGCCGAAGTTGTTCGACAGCCGCACGTCGTCGGCCTCCATGGTGACCTTGCTCAGTCGCACCTGGCGGTCGCTCGTCGTGGCGGTGACATCCGCCACCTCGATCTTCACCTTGTCCAGTTCCTTGGTGACGACCTGGGTGAGGAACGGGAAGCCCTCGATGGAGACGGACGGGTCATCGGAGGAGGCTGCTCCCAGCTGTCCCTTGAGTTTCTTGGCCACCTCGTCCTCGGCCAGGTTCACCGCGATGCGGTCGGCCGCCACGAAGAGTCCGGCGAGTACCACCAGGGTCACAAGCAGTATGCGAAGTGCGCGCATCGTGTCCGTAATCCCCCCACAGTCGGCTGGCTGGCTGCGAGCGTAACCCGCAGGAAGCCTCCGCCGACCGGGGGAGGCGTGGTGCTGCTGAGGTTGGTGGGGCGTTGTTACAACACGAAGCGGCCCAGCAGATAGACCGCGGGAGTGGCCAGCGTGAGGGGGAGGGCGACGCCCGCTGTCATGTGGACGAACCGGGAGGGCCAGTCGTAGCTGGCCACCCGCAGGCCCAGCAGTGCGCAGACACCGGCGCCCAGGCCGATCAGCGCGGCCGGGACCGGATCCACCCCGCTCAGCTGCCCCGTCGCCGCTCCGGCCCCTGCGGCGGCGGCGAGCGCGAACAGGATCGAGACCGGCGCGGGAAGCGGTACGGCGCGCACCAGCGTGCCCACCGCGACGGCCGCGGCGCCCAGCGTCACGGCGTCCGGCTCGGTGGTCAGCAGTCCGGCGGCCAGCACCGTCAGACCGATGGCGGCGAAGCCGGCGGTGAGCGCGTAGAGGCGTTCGTCGGGGCTGGAGTTGTTGCGCAACTGCAGCACGAGGGACAGCACGCACCAGACACCGGCCGCGCCGAGCAGCACCGTCGGCGCGTTCCCCGGGGCTCCGGACGGCAGATGCTTCCAGCCGTCGGTCAGCAGCAGCCCGGCGTCGGCCGTCAGCCCCGCCACGAACGCGAGGGCGATGCCCTGGCGGGCGGGCCACATGCCGTTGAGCCGGTACCAGCCGGCCGCCGTCAGCGCCTGGAGCAGCACCAGGGCGCCGGTGAGCGCCCCGTTTCCCAGCGGCGCGGCCCCGGCCAGCAGCGCGGCCAGCACCGTGGTGACGGCCGCCGGCTGGAACCCGGGCGCGATGATCGGCGACCCGGTGCGCTCCCTCGCCCCGCGCGGGGCGGTGAGTGCCGAAGGGGCGGCGGTGGTCTGTGCCGCACCCTGGGCGCCTTGCGGATGCGGGGCGGCCTGCCTGTGCTGCGCAGGGTCGGCCGGGGTGCCGTAGGGCTGCGGCTGTGGTTGTGGTTGCCGCGGGTGCGGGTGCGGGTGCGGGTGCGGGTGCGGGTGCTGCTGGGGCTGGGCTTGGGGCTGAGGCATCGGCTGAGGCGCGGAGTGGTCTTCCGGTGGCAGGGGAGCGGCGGTCCCGGGCCGGGGCTGGCCGGAGGGCTCGGGGAGGGGCTGATGGGGGGCCGGGGCCTCGTGCGGGAGCGCACCGGCATTCCAGCCGGTGGCCTCGTACGTGGGGTACGGGGCCGGGGGGTGGCCGGTGGTGCTGTGCGGGCCGGGCTCGTCGATCCGGGTCACCTCGTAGGTCACCTCGTGGGTCGGCCCGTACGAGGGCTCGTAGGAACCGTGAGCCCCGTAGGCCCCATGGGTGCCGTAGGGCTCGTACGGGGCGGGGGCCGGCCACGGCTCGTGCGGTGGCAGCGGCTGTGCGTCGGCCTGCGGGACGGGGCGGCCGTACTCGTCGTACCCGCCGTCGTAGGACTCCTGGTACCGGCCGTCGTTCATCGGGCACCCCCCGCGAACGGAGGGAGCACCTCGACGGTCCCGCCCTCGCTGAGGGGGACGGTCTCGTGGGCGCGGGTGCCGACCGGGTCGCCGTCGACCAGGAAGGAGCAGCGCAGCAGTACGCGTGCGAACTCCGGCTGCTCGGCGTGGGTCTCGCGGGCGCGCCGCAGCGCGTCCGCCAGGGTGTCGGCGTCGTACGGCTCCTCGGCGGTGCCTGCCGCGGCCTTCGCCGCCGCCCAGTAGCGGATCGTGCCGCTGGCCATGGTGGGGTCCCTCTCAGCCGTCCGTGCCCTCGGTGGCGTCCTGTGTGTGGCCCGGTGTCTGTTCCGTCGTGCTGTCGGCGGCGCGTGGGCCGTGCGCGTCGCGGCTCCCATGATGGGGCCTCGCGGCGGGTGCGCGTAGCCGGGTGGCCGCCCAGTCACCGATCTGCTCCAGCAGTGCGGCGTCGGCGGAGTTCTCGGCGTGGCCGAAACCGGGCAGCAGCCACAGCTCGGACGACTCCGGGTCCGCCGCGTCCGCGAGTGCGAGGGGGTGGTCGACCGGGAAGTACGGGTCCTGGTCGCCGTGGACGACCAGCAGCGGCACCGGGGCGAGCAGCGGGGCCGCGGCGACGGGGGAGAGCGGGACCGGGTCCCAGTCCCGGTGGTGGACGCGGGTGCGGAGTCCGTAGCGGGAGACGAGGCGGCCGAGGGGATGCTGGATCGCCCAGTGCAGTCGGCGCATCGGTGCCGTGCCCCGGTAGTACCAGCGGGCGGGTGCGCTGACGGCGACCACGGCGTCCGCGTGGGTGCCGCCGTGCCCCGCAGCGACGGCGTCGGCGGGCGGGGCGTCGGTGGGGGAGGCCGCAGTGCCGGTGCCACCTTCCGTGTCCCCCGTGTCAACCGGGTGCGCGACTGTGCGCCCCCTGTGCACCACTGGGCGAGAGGATGACGCTGAGTGACCGTTGCCGTGCTCCGTCCGGTGCAGCGCCCCGTGCCGCAGAACGACCGAGCCGCCCATCGAGAAGCCGACGGTCGCCACCCGGCGGTGCCCGAACGTCCGCGCCCACGCCACTGCCGCCGCCAGGTCCAGCACCTCCCGGTCGCCCACCGTCGAGCGCCCGCCCGAGCGGCCGTGCCCCCGGAAGGAGAAGGTCACGACCGCCGCGTGCGCGGTGAACGCGGTGGCCGCGCGGCGCAGTGCGGGCCGGTCGAGGGAGCCGGTGAAGCCGTGCGCCAGCACGATGACGCCCGGATCCCGGTCCGGGCCGCGGTCCGCGGCCCGCCCCGCGTACGGCTCGTACCGGGCCTCGATGCGGACTCCGTCCGCCGTCCGCAACTCCCTCCGCACCGCCCCCGCCTGGGCACTGTCCGTGACGCCCGGCCGGGGAGCGCGAGCGATGTCACATGCCGCTCCGACTCTCATGTGGGTATTCTGCTGGCAAGCAGGATCCGGGCAGCGTCGCCCCCGGGTCCTTTTGTGCTTTCTGGGGGTCGAGGCCGGTAGGACAGGCCGCGGCCCGGCCCTCGGGCAGTGCCGTACGAAGCAGTGCCGCCATATTCCCCCGGGCGACGGCCCGGGTGGCGCCCCGGCGCAGGGCGCCAGGAGGGAACTCGACGTCATGGGCAAGCGAACCGTGCAGAACCGAGACCGGAACCGAGGCCGTTCGAAAGCGCACCAACCATGTGGCACCCGGATCACGTGGTCCCTCTCCCCGAGGGCGGGTGTCACCGCATGAGTTCACTGCTTCTCCTCACCAACGCACTCCAGCCCTCCTCCGAGGTGCTGCCGGCGCTGGGGCTGCTCCTGCACAATGTGCGCGTCGCCCCCGCCGAGGGGCCCGCGCTGGTCGACGCCCCGTCCGCCGACGTGATCCTGGTCGACGGCCGCCGCGACCTTCCCCAGGTGCGGTCCCTGTGTCAGCTGCTGCGCTCCACCGGGCCCGGCTGCCCTCTGATGCTGATCGTCACGGAGGGCGGGCTCGCCGCCGTGACGGCGGAGTGGGGGGTGGACGACGTCCTGCTGGAGACGGCGGGGCCCGCCGAGGTGGAGGCCCGGCTGCGGCTGGCCACCGGCCGTCAGCAGGTCGCCGCCGACGACAGCCCGATGGAGATCCGCAACGGTGATCTGTCGGTCGACGAGGCGACCTACAGCGCGAAACTGAAGGGGCGGGTACTGGACCTGACCTTCAAGGAGTTCGAGCTGCTGAAGTTCCTGGCGCAGCACCCCGGGCGGGTGTTCACCCGGGCCCAGCTCCTTCAGGAGGTGTGGGGCTACGACTACTTCGGCGGCACCCGTACCGTCGACGTCCATGTGCGGCGGCTGCGGGCCAAGCTGGGCCCGGAGCACGAGGCGTTGATCGGCACCGTCCGCAACGTCGGCTACCGCTTCGTCTCTCCCGAGAAGGCGGCCGAGAAGAGCGAGGGCGCCAACTCCGCGGAGTCGTCCGTGGCGGATGAGGCGGAGCGCGTCGCAAGGGAGGCCGCGTCCTCATCGGGCGCTCCCTCGTCCCGCCGCAACGGCGACTAGCCACGTCGTATCTGTCCGGCGGTGCCGGGCCGACCCGCGGTGCGGGTGAGTTCGGCACCGCCGGACAGGTAGGAGGCGGCTGAGCACCGTCGCGGCGGGAAAGTGTGCGGCAAGAAGTGGGCATGCGGCGGAGTGGTGAGAGGGCTCATCCCGCGTAGACTCTCGGCGTGGCCAAGGTGACGCGGGACGACGTGGCAAGAGTGGCGGGGACCTCGACAGCCGTTGTCAGCTATGTGATCAACAACGGTCCCCGCCCGGTCGCGCCGGCGACCCGCGAGCGGGTGCTCGCCGCCATCAAGGAGCTGGGGTACCGACCGGACCGGGTCGCGCAGGCCATGGCGTCGCGGCGTACGGACCTCATAGGCCTGGTCGTCCCCGACGCACGCCAGCCCTTCTTCGCGGAGATGGCGCACGCCGTCGAACGCGCGGCGGCCGAGCGCGGAAAGATGGTCCTGGTCGGCAACTCGGACTATCTGGACGAGCGCGAGGTGCACTATCTGCGCGCGTTCCTCGGGATGCGCGTCTCCGGCCTCATCCTCATCAGCGCGGGCCCGAGCGAGCACGCCGCGACGGAGATCGACGCGTGGGACGCCCGCGTCGTCCTCATGCACCGGCGGCCCGAGGCCATCGACGACGTCGCCGTCGTCCTCGACGACGTGGGCGGCGCCCAGTTGGCCACCCGGCATCTGCTGGAGCACGGCCACGCCTACGTGGCCTGCCTCGGCGGGACGGAGACCACGCCGGAGCACGGCGACCCGGTGACCGATCACGTCGAGGGCTGGGCCCGGGCGATGAAGGAGGCGGGCAAGTCCGTGGAGGGCCGCCTCTTCCAGTCCCCGTTCAACCGGTACGACACCTACCGGATCGCGCTGGACCTGCTCAGCGGCCCCGACCGGCCCACCGCGCTGTTCTGCGCCACCGACGACCAGGCCATCGGGGTGCTGCGGGCCGCGCGTGAGCTCGGCATCGACGTGCCCGGCGAGCTGGCGGTCGCGGGGTTCGACGATGTGAAGGAGGCGGCGCTGACCGACCCTCCGCTGACCACCGTCGGCTCGGACCGCGAGGGGATGGCGAAGGCCGCCGTCGACCTGGTGCTGGACGACTCGCTGCGGATTCCCGGCGGGCGCAACGGCGGCGTCCCCGCGGCTGCCGCCGGCGGTCACGCCCAGGTCGGCAAGGGCAGGGTGCGGCAGTTCCCGTCCGGCCTCGTCGTCCGGCGCTCGTGCGGGTGCCGTCCGGCCTGACGCCGGCAGGAACTCGGAGCTTTCTCAGGGCCTCTTCAGCCCGTTCTCATATTGCGGGACCACTCTCGGTGGCATGGAGAACTTCGAACGGGAGACCCCGCACACCGGACAGCAGCCGTACCCCGGGCCCGCCCCGCAGGGCCCGGCGAGCACGGAGAGCGCACAGAGCACGGCGGCCCACGGTGCCGTACCCCCGCCGCCGCCGGCTTCGCCGCCGTACGCGACGTTCCCCGCCGACCCCGGCGCCCCCACCGGCTCAGCGGCCCCCGGCGCCTCCGCAGCTCCCGGGGACGCCCTCCCCGCCGGGCACGGCCGCCCGCCGCGCGGCCGGATGCGGCGCCCGGCCGCGCTGCTCACCGCCGTCGCCGCGGTCGCGGCCGTGATCGGCGGGGGCACCGCCTACGGGATGGAGCAGCTCCTGGACGGCCACGGCGGGACCAGCGCCGCGGCCCCCGCCGCCAGTGGCAGCAACGCGACCGCCAAGGGCGGGGTGTCCGAGGTGGTGCACAACGTGCGGGACAGCGTGGTGGAGATCAAGTCGACCAGCAGCTCCGGACAGGCGACCGGCTCCGGCGTCATCATCACCAAGGACGGCGAGATCGTCACCAACAACCACGTCGTGTCCGGCGCCGACACGGTGCGGGTCACCTTCAGCAGCGGCAAGACGGCACAGGCCGAGGTCGTGGGCACCGATGCCGACAAGGACCTGGCGCTGCTCAAGGTGGATGGGCAGGACGATCTCAAGCCCGCGGCGCTCGGCGACTCGGACGCGGTCGGCGTCGGCGACCAGGTGGTCGCCATCGGTTCCCCCGAGGGCCTGTCCGGGACCGTGACCAGCGGCATCGTCTCCGCCAAGGACCGCGAGGTGAAGGTCCCCAAGGAGGACGGCGACCAGAGCCGGCAGCAGGGCGGCCAAGGCGGCGGACCCGGCGGCGGGTGGCCGTTCGAGTACGACGGCGGTCAGTACAACGGCAGCGTCCAGGGGGAGACCACCACCTACAAGGCCATACAGACCGACGCCTCCCTCAACCCGGGCAACTCCGGCGGCCCGCTGTTCAACATGTCCGGGCAGGTCATCGGCATCAACTCGGCCATCTTCTCCTCCGGTTCCGGGGACGGCCAGGCTTCCACGTCCAGCGCGGGCAGCGTCGGCCTGGGCTTCGCCATCCCGGTCGACGATGTGAAGCAGGACCTGGGCTCGCTGCGGGAGGGCGGTGCGTGAGGGCGGTGCTCCACCTGCCCGACGGTCGGGACGGTGCCAAGCTGGGAGCCATGGCCTCCGAGATCGCATCCTCCTCGTCCTCCCCTTCGGCGTCCGAGCGGCAGACCATCCTCGTCGTGGACGACGAGCCCGCCGTCCGTGACGCGCTCCGCCGCAGCCTGAGTTTCGAGGGGTACGAGACCCAGCTGGCCGCCGACGGTGCCGAGGCCCTGGAGAAGGTGGCCGAGCACCGGCCCGATCTCGTCGTCCTCGATGTGCTGATGCCGCGCATGGACGGGCTGACCGCTGCCCGGCGGCTGCGGGCCACCGGGCAGCGGGTGCCGATCCTGATGCTGACCGCCCGCGACACCGTCGGCGACCGCGTCACCGGACTGGACGCGGGCGCCGACGACTACCTGGTCAAACCCTTCGAACTGGACGAACTCCTCGCCCGCGTCCGGGCGCTGCTGCGGCGCAGCTCCTACGCCCGCGCCCAGGCGCAGGCCGAGGCGGCCCAGGAGCCCGAGACGCTGTCCTTCGCCGATCTGCGGATGGATCTGCGGACCCGCGAGGTGACCCGGGGCGAGCGCCCGGTGGAGCTGACGCGCACCGAGTACACGCTGCTGGAGATGTTCCTCGCCCATCCGCGCCAGGTGCTCACCCGGGAACAGATCCTCAAGGCCGTCTGGGGCTTCGACTTCGAGCCGTCGTCCAACTCGCTGGACGTGTATGTGATGTATCTGCGACGCAAGACCGAGGCGGGCGGCGAACCGCGCCTGGTGCACACGGTGCGCGGCGTCGGCTACGTCCTCAGGGACGACACGTGAGCTCTCGGCGCAGCGCGCTGTTCCGGCTGCGCCGCAAGGGCGCCCGCGCCGTCTCCATGCCGCTGCGCGGACGCCTCGCGCTGCTGGCCGCGACAACGGTGGCGCTGGCGGTCGCCGCCTGCGCGCTGGCCTGCTGGTTCCTGGTGCGCGCGCAGCTGCTCAACTCGCTGGACGACTCGCTGCGGGACAACTCCGTCTCGCCCGGCACGGTCGTCGACCGGGTGCAGTCCGGGCAGTGCACCCCGCCCGACCAGCCCGCGCCCAACCCCTTCGGCGCCACCGTGCAGGTGGTGGACACCTCCGGCGGCAGCTGTGTGATCGTCGGACGGAAACTGGATGTGACCGACGCCGACGTGCGGGTGGCCGAGCGGCGCCGGCGCGAGTCCCTGCACACGGCGCGCGCCTCCGACGGCACCGAGTACCGGGTGCGCACCACACCGGTTGCGGGCACCGGGCTCGCGGTGTCGGTGGCCCGGCCGATGGCCGAGATCGACGAGTCGCTGCGCAACCTCGCACTGATCCTCGGCCTGGTCGGCGGCGCCGGGGTACTGGGTGCGGCCGGCGCCGGTGTGGCGCTGGCCCGCGCCGGGCTGCGGCCCGTCGACCGGCTCACCGAGGCCGTCGAGCACATCGCCCGCACCGAGGATCTGGCGGTACGCATCCCGACGGACGGCCACGACGAGATCGCGCGGCTGTCCCGCTCCTTCAACGCCATGACCGAGGCGCTGGCCTCCTCCCGGGAACTGCAGCAGCAGCTCATCGCGGACGCCGGACACGAGCTGCGCACCCCGCTGACGTCGCTGCGCACCAACATCGACCTGCTGGTGCGCAGCGAGGAGACCGGGCGGCCACTCCCCGAGGACGACCGCAGGGAGCTGCTGTCGTCCGTGCAGGCGCAGATGGCCGAGCTGGCCGAGCTGATCGGGGATCTGCAGGAGCTCTCCCGCCCGCAGACGATGCCGGACGGTGAGGAGGGCTCCGGTGACAAGGGCGGCACCACAGCCCCGGACGCCCCCTCCCGGACGGGGGTGGTCGCCCTGCACGAGATCGCCGAGCGTGCCGTGGAACGGGTCCGTCCGCGCGGGCCCCGGCTGACGCTGACGACCGAGCTGGCCCCCTGGTACGTACGGGCCGAACCCGCGGCGCTGGAGCGGTCCGTCGTCAATCTGCTGGACAACGCGATCAAGTTCAGCCCGGAGGGCGGCACCGTGCACACCGTGCTGCGGGACGGGGTGCTGACCGTGCGGGACCAGGGGCCCGGCATCCCCGCCGACGAACTCCCGCACGTCTTCGACCGGTTCTGGCGCTCGCCGACGGCGCGGAGCCTGCCCGGTTCGGGTCTCGGACTGTCCATCGTCGCCCGCACCGTGCGGCAGAGCGGCGGTGATGTGCGGCTCCGGCACCCCGCGGACGGCGGCCCGGGTACCGAGGCGGTGCTGCGGCTGCCCGGGGCGCCCACCCCGCCGCCCGCCGAGCCGCCCGGCTGACACACGAAGAACGGAAGCCGGGAAGGGGACGCGGCGTTCACTCGTGTGCGTTCGGCCGTAGGGTCGTTCCCATGAGTGACGTGGATGTTGTGGACGAGGTGTCCGCGCAGGGCGTACGTGAGGTCCAGGCACTGATCGACGCCGCCGCGCGGGAGGACGGCCAGCCCGCCGTCTCCGAGCAGGGCAGGCTCCAACTGCGCGGCGGCGCCCGCCCGGGCGTACGCCATCTGATGCTGCGCGACGGCGACGGGGTGCTGGCCGGCTACGCGCAGCTGGAGGACACCGACCCGGTGGAGGCCCCCGCCGGAGAGCTCGTCGTCGCACCCACGCGCCGCGGCAACGGCCACGGCAGGCGGCTCGGGCAGACACTGCTGGAACTGTCCGGGCGGCGGCTCCGGGTCTGGGCGCACGGCGGCCACCCCGCCGCCCGGCACCTGGCCCAGAGCCTGGGCATGACCCTCTTCCGCGAGCTGCGGCAGCTGCGGCGCCCGCTGGCCGGGCTCGAACTGGCCGACCCCGTGCTGCCGGAGGGGGTGACCGTGCGGACCTTCCGCCCCGGCGAGGACGACGCCGCGTGGCTGGCCCTCAACGCCGCCGCCTTCGCCCACCACCCCGAGCAGGGCACCCTGACCCAGCGCGACCTCGACGACCGCAAGTCCGAGCCCTGGTTCGACCCCGTCGGCTTCTTCCTCGCCGAACGTGACGGGCGGCTGATCGGCTTCCACTGGACGAAGGTGCACTCGGCGGAGGGACTGGGCGAGGTCTACGTCCTCGGCGTCAGCCCCGAGGCGCAGGGCGGCGGCCTCGGCAAGGCCCTCACCACCATCGGTCTGCGGTATCTCGCCGACGAGCGGGACCTGCCGACCGCGATGCTCTATGTGGACGCCGACAACACCGCCGCCGTCCGCGTCTACGAGAACCTCGGCTTCCGCACCCACGAGACGGACCTGATGTACCGCACGGAAACGTGACGCTGGGGCAGCGCGGGAGCGGCGGCCCGGGGGGCACGGGGCATATCCCCCCGGTACGCCACCCGGGGCACCCCGCGATGCCATGTCGACGTAACCGTTGATTCAAACTCGCGTGCGAGCCTCGCGGAATGGTCCGGTCCTCCCTCGCAGAGAGCCTCGCAGCGCAGAGCGTCGACAATGGCGTTATGACCAACCCCGGCAACGTCTCCAGCAACGTCCCCGGGGCCGGCCCCGACCTGGGCCTGGACCCGGACCTCGACTCCGACGCCGATGTGTACGAGGGGGACCGGGACCGCCCCGACGGTGAGGCGGCGGTGACGGATCTGCCGCCCGACCGCTTCCTGGACCGCGAACGCAGCTGGCTGGCCTTCAACGAGCGGGTGCTCGAACTCGCCGAGGACCCCGGGACGCCGCTGCTCGAACGGGCGAACTTCCTGGCGATCTTCGCGGGCAACCTCGACGAGTTCTTCATGGTCCGCGTCGCGGGTCTCAAGCGGCGGATCGCGACCGGTGTGGCGACCCGCAGCGCGTCGGGGCTCAAGCCGCGCGAGGTGCTGGAGGGCATCTGGAACCGTTCGCGGGAGCTCATGGCGCGGCACGCCGCCTGCTATCAGCGGGACATCGCCCCGGCGCTGGCCGCCGAGGGGCTGCAGCTGCTGCGCTGGGCGGAGCTGACGGAGAAGGAACAGGCCCGGCTGTTCACCCTCTTCCGGCGGCAGATCTACCCGGTCCTCACCCCGCTGGCGGTCGACCCGGCGCATCCGTTCCCGTACATCTCCGGGCTGTCGCTCAATCTGGCGGTCGTCGTCCGCAACCCCGTCAGCGGGCACAACCACTTCGCGCGGGTGAAGGTGCCCCCGCTGCTGCCGCGCTTCCTGGAGGCCTCGCCGCACCGCTACGTCCCGCTGGAGGATGTGATCGCGGCGCACCTGGAGGAGCTGTTCCCCGGTATGGAGGTGCTGGCGCACCACATGTTCCGGGTGACGCGGAACGAGGACCTGGAGGTCGAGGAGGACGACGCGGAGAACCTGCTGCAGGCCCTGGAGAAGGAGCTGATGCGGCGCCGGTTCGGTCCCCCCGTACGGCTGGAGGTGGAGGAGTCCATCGACCCGTACGTCCTCGATCTGCTGGTCCGCGAGCTGAAGGTGAGCGAGGCGGAGGTCTGCGCGCTGCCGGGGCCGCTGGATCTGACCGGGCTGTCGGGGATCGCGTCGGCCATGGACCGCCCGGAGCTGAAGTATCCGAAGTTCGTGGCCGGCACCCACCGGGATCTGGCCGAGGTCGAGTCCGCCTCGCCCCCTGACATCTTCGCGGCGCTGCGCGAGCGCGATGTGCTGCTGCACCATCCCTACGACTCGTTCTCCACCTCCGTCCAGGCGTTCCTGGAGCAGGCGGCCGGCGACCCGGACGTGCTGGCGATCAAGCAGACGCTGTACCGCACCTCGGGCGACTCGCCGATCGTGGACGCGTTGATCGACGCCGCCGAGTCCGGCAAGCAGGTGCTGGTGCTGGTGGAGATCAAGGCCCGCTTCGACGAGCAGGCCAACATCAAGTGGGCGCGGAAGCTGGAGGAGGCCGGCTGCCACGTCGTCTACGGGCTGGTCGGTCTCAAGACGCACTGCAAGCTGTCGCTGGTGGTGCGGCAGGAGGGCGAGGTGCTGCGCCGGTACGCGCACGTGGGCACCGGCAACTACCACCCCAAGACGGCCCGGCTGTACGAGGACCTGGGGCTGCTGACCGCCGACCAGCAGGTCGGCGCGGATCTGTCCGACCTGTTCAACCGGCTGTCGGGGTATTCGCGGCGGGAGACCTACCGTCGGCTGCTGGTCGCTCCGCACTCCCTGCGGGACGGACTGGTCTCCCGGATCCAGCGGGAGATCACCCACCATCGGGCCGGGCGCGAGGCGTACATCCGCATCAAGGTCAACTCGATCGTGGACGAGACCGTGTGCGACGCCCTGTACCGCGCCTCCATGGCGGGGGTGCCGGTGGAGGTGTGGGTGCGCGGGATCTGCGCACTGCGGCCCGGGGTGCCGGGGCTGAGCGAGAACATCCGGGTGCGCAGTGTGCTGGGCCGGTTCCTGGAGCACTCGCGGGTCTTCTGCTTCGGCAACGGCGGCGAGCCGGAGGTGTGGCTGGGCAGCGCCGACATGATGCACCGCAACCTCGACCGGCGGATCGAGGCGATGGTGCGGGTCACCGACGCCGCGCACCGGGCCTCCCTCGACCGGCTGCTGGTCACGGGCATGTCGGACGCCACCGCCTCCTGGCATCTGGGTCCGGACGGCGAGTGGACGCGGCACGCCCACGACGAGAACGGGCAGCGGCTGTCCAACGTGCAGGAAATGCTGATCGAGGGGCGGCGGCGCAAGCGTGGTCCGGCGACGCGGACGTGACGCGTGGGGCCGGGCGGCTGTTGGGGAGCTGAGGTCGGTGCAGCGACGTGAGTGCGGTTCGGCACGCGTGCACGGTGCGGGGAACGCGCGCCGTGCGGGGAAGGGGACGTGATGGGACGGAGCCGGGACGTGGTCGTCGGGTCCGGACACGGCACGCGGGAGCCCGCGCAGGCCGTCGGGACGGGCACGGCACAGGGCACGGCGACCCAGCCGGCCCCCGGCACGGCGACGAGTGCGTCCGCCGACCCGGAAGCGCTCGCGGGCACGGCCGCCGAGGTGCTCGGTGGCTATCTGCACGAGCGCGCCGCGGAGTTCCTGCGCGGACTGCGGGACCATGCGCAGGGCACGGGCGCCGCGTCCGGCGCGTCCGGCCCGGGCTCGGGGGGTGCGTCCGGCACGGCCGATCCGGCCCGCGCCGCCGCGTCCGTCGAGACCCTCCGGGGTGCCGCCCGGCGGTTGAACGGGGCGCTGATCACCTACCGTTCGCTGCTCGACCCGGTCTGGGCCGACGATCTGCGTACCGAACTGAGCTGGCTGGCGGGCGCGCTGGCCAGCGAGTACGCCTACGCGGCGCGGCTGGAGCGGCTGCTGGGCGCCCTGCACCGGCTGGCGAGCGGCGGGGGGACGGGCCGCGAGGGCGAGGCGCCGCCCGGCGAGGCGGGTGCCCGCCCGCCGGGGGCCTCCGCCGCCGCGCCGGGCGGCACCGGGGGCCGGGCGGGCGGCACCGGCCAGTCGGGCGGCGGCGGCAGCCGCGGTGGCGTGGCGACCCGTGAGCGCGGTGCCCTGCCGGTGGGCGCGGCCCGTGCCGGAGCGCTGCTGGAGCGCCGGCTCACCCTGTCCCGTACGCGGGCCCACTCGGCCGCGCTCCAGGCGCTGGGCTCGGCCCGCTTCCACGCGGTCGCGGACGCCGTCGCGCTGCTCGCCTCGGAGGCCCCGTTCCGCCCGGGGGGCGAGGCCGCCGACCGGCCGGCGGCGGCCGTCCTTCCCCCGCTGGCCGACCAGGCCCGCCGCAAGCTCACCGAGGCCGTCGCCGCGCTGCCCCTCTCCCGCGCCGAAGCCCCGTACAACGCGGACGCGCTCGCCCGGTCGCTGGGCACCGAGGCGCGGCAGGACGCCGCCTGGGATCACGTACGGGTGCTGCTGCGGCTGCACCGCTACGCGCAGGAGGTGCTGGGCCCCTGTGCCGAGCCCGATCCGCGGCTGGGCCCGGCGGGTGAGGCGCTGGAGCGGCACCGTGACGCCGCCGCCGCGGCAGCGGCGGCCGCCTCGGCCGCCGCCACCCCGCGCATCGCCCCCGCCACCGCCTACGCCCTCGGGGTCCTGCACGCCGACCAGCGCCACGAGGTGGAGGCCGCCCGCTTCGCCTTCGGCCACCACTGGAGGCAAGGCGACCCTCTCTAGCCGGACGACGGACAGGGGCTCCCCTCCAGGAACGTCACCTCACAGGCGCCACCGCACTCCACCGCACCGTCACCTCACCCTGACGCCACCGACGGGGGCCGTCCGCCAGAGGCCAGTCCGCGGCCAGGGCGCGTACCGCACGCACCCAGCGTTGCCGGGCGCTGAGGGCGCCGTAGGGAGCGGCGGTGGCCCAGGCGCGGTCGAAGTCGCTGAGGAACGTGTGTATCCGCTCACCGGGCACATTGCGGTGGATGAGCGCCTTCGGGAGCCGTTCGGCCAGGTCGGAGGGGGCGGTCAGGGTGGCGAGACGGGCCGCGAAGGTGACCGTCCGGGGGCCTTCGGGGCCGAGCGCCACCCAGACGTGGCGGCGGCCGATCTCGTCGCAGGTTCCCTCGACCAGCAGCCCTTCCGGCGCCAGCCGGCCGCACAGCCGCCGCCACGCGGGGAGGACCTCCGCCTCCGGGTACTGGCGCAGCACGTTCGCCGCGCGGATCAGTGTCAGCCCCGCCGGCCGTGGGCCGCCTGCCCCCTCGACGGGGAGCTCGAAGCCGCCGCGGACGAAGGCGAGCCCCGCACGTTCGTACGGGTGGGCCGCCGCCACCCGCTCCGGGTCGATCTCGACGCCGTACACCCGGGCGTCCGGGCGCACCTTGCGGAGCCGTTCCAGCAGTTCGACGGCGGTCCAGGGCGCCGCGCCGTAGCCGAGGTCGACGGCGGTGGGCGGTGTGGGGGAGCGGCGGAGCGCGGGACCGTGCGCGGCGGCGATCCAGCGGTCCATCCGCCGCAGCCGGTTCGGGTTCGTCGTTCCGCGCGTGACCGTTCCGACTGGGCGGGACGGTGCGGGGGTACGCGGCATGCCTCGAGGATACGCAGCGGCATCCGTGTGTCACGGTTTGGCAAAATACCGGGCGAAGAGGGAAGAGGAGGCAACCTTTTCGCTGTTCCCCGTCGAGGGCCGCGTACGGCCTGGTCCCGTATCCCACCGTCCGCAACGGAGGAGGCATCGGAACCGTGAGCCACTACGTGTCCCGGCTCGACGTGTCCCGGCTCGGTCAGCGGCGCGGCGGCCGCTCAGGACTCCCGCACCAGCCCAGAACCCCGCTGCTGCGGCTGTCCGGCCCGCGGCGGGTCCGTCGGGTCGCGATGCTCAGCGTGCACACCTCCCCCCTCCACCAGCCGGGTACGGGCGACGCGGGCGGGATGAACGTCTACATCGTCGAACTCGCGCGGCAGCTCGCCGCGCAGGGCACCGAGGTCGAGATCTTCACCCGCGCCACCACGGGCGCGCTCGCCCCCACCGTCGAGCTGACCCCCGGCGTCCTCGTACGGCACATCGACGCCGGCCCCTACGAGGGCCTGTCCAAGGAGGAGCTGCCCGCGCAGCTGTGTGCCTTCACGCACGGGGTGATGCAGGTGTGGGCCGGTCACCGGCCCGGCTACTACGACCTGGTGCACTCCCACTACTGGCTCTCCGGGCACGTGGGCTGGCTCGCCTCGCAGCGCTGGGGCGTCCCGCTCGTGCACGCCATGCACACCATGGCGAAGGTCAAGAACGCGGCGCTCGCCGAGGGCGACACCCCCGAGCCGGCGGCCCGCGTCATCGGTGAGACGCAGATCGTGCGCGCCGCCGACCGCCTCATCGCCAACACGGCCGAGGAGGCGGGCGAGCTCGTCCACCACTACGAGGCCTCCCCCGACCGCACCGCCGTCGTCCATCCCGGTGTCAACCTCGACCGCTTCCGCCCCGGCGACGGCCGCGCGGCGGCCCGCGCCCGCCTCGGCCTGCCCCAGGACGCGCTGATCCCGCTGTTCGCCGGGCGCATCCAGCCGCTGAAGGCGCCCGACATCCTGCTGCGCGCCGTCGCCCTGCTGGTGGACGAGGACCCGTCGCTGCGGCGGCGCATGGTCGTCCCCGTGGTGGGCGGACCCAGCGGCAGCGGTCTGGCCAGGCCGGAAGGGCTGCACAAGCTCGCGGCCCGGCTCGGGATAGCCGACCTGGTGATGTTCCGGCCCCCGGTCGGCCAGGAGCAGCTCGCCGACTGGTACCGGGCCGCCTCGGTCCTGGTCATGCCGTCCTACAGCGAGTCGTTCGGGCTGGTCGCCGCCGAGGCCCAGGCCTGCGGCACGCCCGTGGTGGCCGCCGCCGTGGGCGGGCTGCCCGTCGCCGTACGGGACGGCGCCAGCGGCTATCTCGTCGCCGGGCACGATCCCGCCGAGTACGCCCGCGCCCTGCGCCGCTTCGCCGCCGACCCGTCGCTGGCCGAGCGGCTGGGTGCCACGGCGGCCGGGCACGCCCAGGGCTTCGGCTGGGACGCCGCGGCCCAGGCCACCGCGGAGGTGTACGCCGCCGCGTTGCAGGAGCGGCGCCGTCGCCTACGATCGCCGCATGGGTGACGTTGACGCTGTTGACGCAGCCGCCGCGGCACGGGCGGCGATCGAGCAGACGCTGAGGGACGCCGAGCTGGAGTGGGAGAGCCCCGCGGAGGGCACCTATGTCGTCACGCTCCCGGGCACCCGCAAGCTGCAGACCACCTGCTCCTTGGCGGTCGGCGCGCACTCCCTCTCGGTCAACGCCTTCGTCGTGCGCAACCCCGACGAGAACCATGCCGCCGTGCACCGCTGGCTCCTGGAGCGCAACACCAAGCTGTACGGCGTCGGTTACGCGATCGACCAGCACGGTGACATCTATCTGGCGGGCCGGCTGCCGTTGGCCGCCGTCACTCCGCAGGAGGTCGACCGGCTGCTGGGCAGCGTCCTGGAGAACGCGGACGGCTCCTTCAACACCCTGCTGGAGATGGGCTTCGCCACCGCCATCCGCAAGGAGTACGCCTGGCGCACCTCGCGGGGTGAGTCCACCCGCAACCTGGACGCGTTCACGCATCTGACGGAGCGGGAGTAGAAAAGCCGTCAGAGGCGGGGCGGGGGCGACCGCACCCGCCGCTGCCGCACCCGCCGCTGCCGCAGCGGCCGGCGCAGCCGCCGGAGGCCTCCGGGCCGCGGCGGCACAGCGGGAGGCACCGGAGCCGCCGGGCGGCGGGCCGGTGCCTGAGCCGCCAGGGGCGGCCGGTGCCGCGGGGCCTCAGCTGGGCCAGGTGCCGGTCAGACGGTGCACCGTGGTGGCGCCGCCCCGGTCGACCGCGGCCTTGACCGCCGCGAAGATCGCCCCCTGCAGGGCCGCCGCCAGCAACACCTCGCGCCACGCCCGGTCCTGGTCGGTGGCTTCGGGGGCGTCCTCCTCGTGGCCGGTGGCCTTCCAGACCCGTTGGAACGCCGCGCCCGCCAAGGCGCCGCCACCGGCTCCCAGCAGCATGCCGAAGGGCTTGTAGGCGATCTTGACCGCGTTCATCGATGCCTCCTGCTGCGACGGAAGTAGAGGATCACCAAGAACAGCCCCAGTCCCGTGGCAACGGGTACGGCCGGACTGCCACGCGTCTGCTCCGCCGCCTGCTGTGCCTTGGCCCTGGCCTGCTCGGGAGTCCTCTCCTGGGCCTTCTCGCCCATGACGTGAGCCGCCCCGGACAGCTGTTCCCGCGCGGCGGCACCCCGATACCGCGCCTTCTTCTTGAGCTCGGCGGCCTTGTACCGGGCCTGCGCCTTGACGTCGGCACGCGCGGCCAGGGCCTCGACGGTCTCGCCCAGCTCCCGCCGGGTCTCCTCCACCTGGGCCCGCAGCTCTTCGGTGCTCGGTGCGGAACCGTGGCTGTTGGTGTGGTGCGTCATCGGTGGGACCTCTCCTTCACCTCGGCCACGTCGGCCTTCACGCTCGCTACGGTGCGCTCCGGGGCCGGTGGAGTGCCCTTCTTGATCTGGCCCTTGCCGGCGAGAGCCAGCACGCCCGCGATCACTGCCAGCGCAGCGGTCACCACCAGGGCCGCCAGCCACAGCGGCAGCACCAGATCGAGGGCGACGATGGCGGTGGCGGCCCGCGCCTGCAGCGCGATGAAGCCCATCAGGCCCGCCCCGCCGAACATCCCCCCGCCGAGGCCGAAGCGCTTGCCCTTCTGCTGCATCTCGATCTGCGCCAGGCGCAACTCCTGCCGTACGAGCTGGGAGAGCTGCCCCGAGGCCTGTTGCACCAGGTGGCTCACCGACTCGTCGGCGGCTGTGTTCCTGCGGGTTTCGGTGGCTGTGTCCGTGCGAGGCGGGGCCTCATGTGTCGTGGTCATGGCCGACTCCATTTCGACTGGTACGTCTGTACGCCGTCTCTCGTGGGTCACCCGGTTCCCGTCGGTACCCCCGCCCTGTCGGCTTATGCGACTGCGCCCCTGCCGAATGGGACGGCGCGGAGCGTCGCCGCCCCATGTTGCGGGCCCTCGGACCCGGTGTGACGGTGAGAGGGGCGGTGCTGCCCACGGCAACGGCAACGGCTACGGCGGTGGCGTCGGGCAAGGCTACGGCCACGGCCGCAGACAGGGGGGAAGCACAGAGGAAGCGGGAATCCCATGGTGAACGGACCTATGGACGGGCACGCCTTCGGCGAGCAGCCTGGCCGACCCAATGGCCATCTCCCGGGTCAGAACACGGAGTACACGGGCCGCTATGTGGTGGTGCTCGACCCGAGCGACCAGGAGAGCGGACTGAACGCCCTTCGTTCCGCCGCCGACATCGCGTCCGTCGAACGCGTCCGCGGAACCGAGACGTCGAGCGTCGCGGGACTCCTCCAACGCCCCGATGTCTCGGTGCTCTTCGACGTACTCGGGGCCGCCGTGGTCGAGGTGCGGCCCGAGCAGCGTCACGCGCTGGTGGCCGCGGCCGAGGCGGAGCCGTCGATCATCGCGGCGGAGCCGGAGCGCAGGGTCCACGCCTTGCCGATCACCGCTCCGCAGCAGGCGCCGACCGAGTTCTTCCCGGCGTATCGCAGCGACGAGGAAGTGGTCGCCCACCACAGCAGAGCCGAAATGGCTGCTGCCCAGGGCCCGGCGTTCGACGAGCGCAAGTGGACCTGGGGCCTCCAGGCGATACGGAGCAACCGGTCCAGCCTGACGGGAAGTGAGGTGAAGGTTGCCGTCGTCGACACCGGTGTCGACCCCCGCCACCCGGATCTGGCCCCGCACATCGAGGCGACCGCCTCCTTTGTGCAGGGTGAGAGCGTCGAGGACGGCCACGGCCACGGCACGCACTGCATCGGCACCGCTGCCGGCCCGGCCGAGCCCAGGCAGGGACCCCGGTACGGCGTGGCGTGTGACGCGCGGATTCTCGCTGCCAAGGCGCTCGACAACTTCGGCGACGGCAGTGACGGCGACATCCTGGCGGCCATGGCCTGGGCGCTCGCCCACGGCGCGCGGGTGATCTCCTTGTCGCTCGGTGCCCGGGTCCGACGGGGTGAGCTCTTTCCACAGACCTACGAGAAGCTGGCCCAGCGTGCGCTCAGGCGGGGGACGGTGATCGTCGCAGCCGCGGGTAACGAGAGCCATCGCCCCCCGCACATCGACCCCGTCAACCGGCCGGCCAACTGCCCCTCCATCCTCGCGGTCGGCGCGCTCGACAAGGCGCTGACGCCGTCGTTCTTCTCCAACGGCGGCATCAACGGGCAGGGCGGCGGCGAGGTGGACATCGCAGCGCCGGGCGCGGACATCCACTCCGCTGCTCCCGGTGGCGGGTACCAGGTCATGAGCGGTACCAGCATGGCCACACCGCACGTCGCCGGAGTCCTCGCACTGCTGGCCCAAGCGCACTCCGACGCTTCCGCGGCCGATCTGCGGACCGGTCTGCTGGCCGGCGCGTTCCCACTCGCGCAGCCCGCCAGGGACGTGGGCGCCGGTCTCCTCCAGGCGCCGTGAGTGAGCCGTCCCGCTCCGCGCGGGTCGGGGTCATCCTCGCGGTGAACCCCGACCGGTTCGCGGAGGTGGTCGGGGCCCTGCGGCAGGCAGGGCTGACGGTCTCGAGGGAACAGCCGGTCGTCGGCACTCTCTCCGGCACCGTCGCGGAGGACCGGCTCCCCACCCTGGAAGCGGTGGACGGCGTCGAATCCATCGACCGCGACCACACCATTCGGCTACCCCCGCCCGATTCCCCGATCCAGTGACCTCGAACAGCCCTCGCCTCGGTGAGTTCCCGCCCAAGTGGGTCTCGCCGCCGTGGGGAACGCACCAGACGCTCGCTGTCGCTACCCAGGGTGAGGGCGGCACCGAGGGCGCTGCCCGAGGTTGCCGGACGCTCATGCCCTCGCGGGCAGATCCCACCGGGCCCCGTCGGGGATGTGCCGGACATGGACCCTGCCGTCCGCCTCGAGGACATACGCGAACTGATCCTGCGCGGGGCGGCCCGCGTGGGTCCACCAGCGCCACGCGGCCTCGACCTCCCGCCAGAGACCCGGGTCGCCGCCGTAGGTGACAGTGGCGGGGCCGTCCGCGGTGAGCGGGGCCCGTGCCCATGACCCGTCAGCGCGCTGGAGTTGGAGCGCCATGGTTCCGGCGTCGTCGACGTGATACACGAGTTGTGTGCTGGGCAGGTGGAAGGCGAGCAGCAGGCGGAAGGGGTAGTTGGCTCGGAGGTCCGCGGCGGTGACGGTTGTCCGTCGCGTCTCCACTGCCGGCGCCCGTTCGGTCCGTTGTGGTGGTGCGTAGCCGGCGGCGTCGGTGCGGGCGGCCATGAACCGGCCGCTGGTGCCGGTGAAGCGGCCGAGTGCCCGTCCCTGGTTGTCGACGGTGAGGCGCACGAGCCCACCCTCGACGCCGAGGTCGACATCCGTGAGTACGACCGTGCCGGGCCCGCTCTGGCCGAGCCACGCGGCGGGGAGGGCGGGCACGGAACAGGTGGCGATGATCCGGTCGAACGTGCACTCTGCCGGGTGTCCGTGCGAGCCGTCGCCGACCGCGAGTTGGGGCACATGACCGGCCTCGGCGAGACGCTGCCGCGCTGTCTCGACGAGGGCGGGGTCGACATCGACGGAGTACACCAGGTGCTCGCCGAGTCGACAGCTGAGAAGGGCGGCGTTGTAGCCGGTGCCGGTGCCGATCTCAAGGACGCGCATCCCGTCTTCGACCGCCAGGTCTTCGAGCATGCCGGCCATGAGGCTCGGCAGGGTGCTGGATGAGGTGGGGATGCCGGTCCATGCCGTGTCGTCGACCTGCTCGGCGGTGGCCGGGTCGAGCGCGGTCACGAGGGTCTGATCGCGGTAGACGGCGGTGAGGTCGGCGTCCGTGATGGCCTGCCGCTCGCGCCATACGGCGATACCCCGTTCGGTTGTCTCCTGTTCGTACCAGCGAGGCACGAACAGGTGCCGGGGAACGCTGCTGAACGCGTCGTCCCATCGTCGGCTACGGGTGGCGCCTGCCGCCGTGAGCTGGTCGGCGAGGGCTGCCATGTACGGGCGGGCCCGGTCGATGGTGGGGGCGGTCACGGGGCGACTCCTCGCAGCTCGTCGGCGATGGCCTGCGCGATGGGGAGGCCGGTCGCGTGCTCGATCCAATCCCACTGCCCGCACGGGTTGGCCTCAAGGAACGTCCAGGAACCGTCGGGGCTCACGATGAAGTCGAGCGCGGCGAACCGTAGATCGAGCCGGCGCATGTAGCGTCGCACGCCCTCGGCGATATCGTCGGGGACCGTGGTGGCCTCGTAGGTGAGCGAGGCGTAGTCGCTGCGCCAGTCGGTGCGTCCCGCGCTGCTGTCCGCATGGATCTCCGCGGTGAACAGCCGCTCGCCGACGGCGGTGAGCCGCACCTCGTGCGCTTTGTCGACCCATGCCTGAAAGAGGTGCGCGGTGGTGTCGATACCGCGTAGGTCGGCGAGGTCTTCCTCGGCGATGCGGCGGGTGTAGACGGTCTTGAGCTGGTCGCCCTCGATGAACACGGGGGTTGCTACCGGCTTGCAGACGGCCCGGCCTCCCACCTCGCCGACGAACGATCGGACGGCGGCCGGATTGTTCGTGACGAGTGTGGCCGGCACGGCCAGCCCGCAGGCGCGGGCGGTGGCGAGCTGGAGCGGCTTGTACTCGGCCCGGGACATGGCGGCCGGGTGGGACACCCATCGGCAGTCGAGCGCGGTGATGACGCCGCCGAGCCCCGCGCGGGCCTGCGCGGCGGCGAACCGCCGTTCGGGCTCGGACATGGTGGCGGGCAGGTCGAAGGGATTGGGGGCGCGGTAGTGGACGGCGGTGATGTCGGCCAGGTCGACGGCGCGGTGTGCGGTGGTGAGCCCGCCGGCCCACCCTTGCCGGGCATCGATGCGCCCGGCAAGGGTGAGCTGCTGCGGGAACTCGGCGGTGTCCATGCGGAACACCTCCGCACCACCGTCCGTGAGGGCCTTGACGACGCGATCGGTCGGCCAGTCGTCTTGCGCTGCGATCACGAGGACGGTGGGCATGAGGGCATCAGTCCTTCGGGCCCTCGTCGAGCGGCGGCGGGGAGTTCGGGTCGCCGTCGGGGACGGTGGGGGTGTGGGTCTGCATGTAGGGCAGCGGGCCGCCGTACAGACCGCGCGACATCTGCAACTCGTTGTCGTAGACCGCCGGGGGCTTCACGATCGCTTGCGCGGCGTCGGGAACGCGGGCGAGGCGCAGCACCCACGGACGCGAGTCCGGCCCGCTGGCCGGTGCGCTGCTGTGCGGGGTGCGGCCCCCAGCGGGCGTGAGCGGGAAGGCTTCCCGCGTGAGGAGTGAAGCGTGCATGTGCGTGCCTCTCTGTTGATGTGTGGTGCGACCCTGACCCGTTCGGTCGCCGTGGGTGGGGCGTGGCCCGCCCGCGCCGGGGTGGTCCTGTGAGGGAAGGTGCTCTCCGGCGCGGGCGGGGGTCATGAGGGGCCGCGGAGCGCGGCGGCGATGACGAATCCGGTACCGAAGCCGATCGCGAGCAGCAGAAACGGCCCGGCGATGCCGCAGGTGGTCATGACGCGGCGCCGCAGTGTGTGCATCACGGGGCGGGCTCCTCTCGCTCTTTCCACAGGCGCGTGACCTCAGCCGCGAGCCCTGGCGGGGTGTGGCGGGTGCGGGCGTACTGACTCGCGTGTACGAGGCACAGGCGCAGGCCGCGCGCGGGGCCCGAGCCCCGCTCGATGACCGCCACTTGCACGGTGTCGTCGCGGTCGGCCTCGCAGTAGGCGCACCAGCCCCGGACGACCGAGAGCACCTTGCGGGGCGTCACTTGCCGGTTCCTTCGGCCAAGGGGCGGCACTCCGTCCCGTTGGCGGCGACTCCCGCCGCCCGCCGCTCGGCCTGCGTGGCGAGCCGGGCAGCGTCCGGCGGGCAGTCCCATTCGACTCCGCCGTGCGGCGGGCGTAGTTGCAGGTGAGAGCCTTCGTGGTCCATGACGCGGCCGAGTTCACCGGTGCGCCGGTCGATGACGTGTACGCCGGGTCGGTAGGTCGCCGCGTCACTCTGCATTCCCTGCATGACGTGCCTCCCTGGTCACAGATGGTGTTAAGACCGAAGCGCGCGGTAATTCAGGTATCCAGTGGGGACCCGCCCCGTGCATCCGTGTATGCGCGCAGCGCATAGCGGCACAGGGCGGCGCGGTTGCCGCCTGTACCACGGAGGAGTGGCACGGATGGATTGGTCGACGAACGCTCTGCGGGAAGCGGCGAGGAAGGGGGACTACGGGCGGGTGGTCAAAATCTCCCGTACCGCACGAAATGTGTCCCAGCGGCAGCTTGGTGAGGCGTGTGGCCTGAGTCAGTCGGCAGTGTCTCGCCTGGAGGGGCGCGGCAACGCCTCGTACGACATGACGCAGCTTGCCAGGGTGGCTGCTCATCTGAAGATCCCGGCGCGGCTGGTCGGCCTGGCGGAACACATGGCGATGCCAGCCGCACCGGAGGATGGAACAGAGGACGTGGAACGGCGCGAATTCCTCGCCGGGACAGCGGCAGCTGTGACGAGTCCAGCACTCGCAGCGCTCGGCGGCACTCCCGCTCACGCGGACGCGGATACAGCCGCGGGCGGACGGGCCGCTGCACTCCGGCTCGCGACCAGCGCCTATCGGCGTATGGACGGTACGACGTCATCCCGGCGGCTTTCGGAGGCAGTGCAAGCGCACCTGCGGCTGACCCAAGCTGTTGCCGGTGACGCGAGAGGTGGTCAACGTGCCCGCCTGGCCGCCGTGGGCAGCGAGGCGGCGAGCTTCGCAGGGTGGCTGGCATGGGACATGGGCGACTATGGATCGGCTCGCACGTGGTACGGAACGGCCGTTTCGGCCGCGCGGAATGCCGGGGACCCGCTCCTGAGCGCGTACCAGGTCGGCAGCCTGGCCCAGTTCGAGAGTTACGCGGGAAACGCACAGCAGGGTCTCTCGCTGGTCGACGCAGCGCGCCACCACCTCGGGGCCGACGGCCCCGGTATCGCTGACGCGTGGCTCGCCACCGTCGAGGCGCTGGCCCACGCGGCCGGTGGGGACCGGCACCGATGCGAGCGGGCACTCGGGCGTGCTGCGCGATCGGCAGAGCGGATTCCGACCGGCGAAACGCCCCCGTGGCCCTGGGTGTTCTCGTTCAGTGCCGCCAAGGTAGCCGCAGCTCGCATCACGTGCGGTGCGCGCCTTGGCCTGGCCGGCTGGGTCTTCGGGGCCCAGGACGAGGCCGCGCCCGTGTGGTCGTCCGGGCACGACAAGGCGCGTGCGCTGCACGTGCTCGACATCGCATCGGCGCATCTTGCGGCCGGGCGGCCCGATGCCGCGTTCATGCTGGGCGCACAGGCCGTCGAGACCGGCGTACGGTACCGCTCGGGCCGGATCATCGAGCGGGCGCGCGCCTTGCGTCGTTCCTTCAGCTCCTCGTCCCTGCCGCGGGTGGTCCGGGACTTCGATGACAGGTTGTACGGCGTCTACCTGTGAGGTGGGGTAGTGATGCGCGTGGGAATCAGCGGGCACCGCGGATTGTCTGAGCGGACGGAACGGCTCGTGCGGGCCGAACTGCGGGACCGAATACAGCAGTACCGGAGCGAAGAGCTGGTGGGGATCTCCTGCTTGGCTGATGGACCTGATACCTGGTTCGCCGAGTTGGTCCTTGAGCGCGGTGGCAGGCTCGAAGCCGTGGTGCCTGCGCAGGAGTACCGCGAGGGGTTGCCCGGCTGGCACCACGACACGTACGACCGTTTGCTGCGCCAGGCGAGCGACATCCATGAGACGGGGCTCACCAGGTCCGATGAGAAGGCACACATGGCCGGGAGCGAGATCCTTGTCGGCCTCGCCGACCACTTGGTCGCAGTGTGGGACCGACAGCCCGCCCGGGGCTTCGGCGGAACGGCTGATGTTGTCGCCTATGCGCAGCGAACCGGGACTCCCGTCACGATCGTGTGGCCGGATGGCGCCGAACGGGACTGAACGGCGAATGCTCCTGTCCCGGCGGGCTCCCGCTGCGCGGTGGGCCCGCTGCCCTCAGTGCGTCGGCTCCCGTTCAGGTGCGGGAGACGTGGGTTCGGGGCACATTGGGGCGGGCTCTTCCGCTTCGGCGGCCCGCATGCTGCGCAGCAGCAAGCCGTAGCCCAGGGCTGCGAGGGTGCCGATTGCCGCGCTGGCGGCCCAGAGGGTGTCGGCGCCGTAGTGGTCGATGACGGCGCCGCCGAGCAGGGGGGCGCCGAGGTTGGCGACGGACCAGGAGAGGGTGTACATGCCCTGGTAGCGGCCTCGCCCGTGGGTGGGGGAGAGGCGGACGACCAGGCCCATCTGGGTGGGGGAGTTGATCATCTCGCCCAGCGTCCAGACCATCACTGCGAACGCGTAGAAGGCCGCCGACGACCCCGCGAACGCGTTCAGTCCGAAGCCGTACCCGGTCAGCAGGGCCGAGACGATCAGCAGCTTGGCGGGGTCGCGGTGTTCGATGAAGCGGGTGAGGGGGAGCTGCAGCAGCACGATCAGTACGCCGTTGACGGCGATCACGGTGCCGAAGTCGGTACTGCTCAGCCCCTGTTGGCCCATGGCGATGGGGAGTGAGACGAACGCCTGCTGGATCAGGGTGGCCAGCAGGAGGTTGAGTGCGACGACGGCCATGAAGCGGCTGTCCCGCAGCACCGTCCACATGGAGATGTCGGCCTCGCGGCCGGCGGGGCCGGGGCCGGGTTCCGGCGCGGCGGTCCGCGGTTTGGACTCCGCCAGCTTCCAGAAGGTGATCAGCGCGGTGGCCAGCACCATCGCGGCCTCGCCGAAGAACAGCAGGTGGTAGCTGTACTGGGCGATCAGCCCTGCGCCGGCGGAGGAGATCGCAAAGCCGAGGTTGATGGCCCAGTAGTTGAGCGAGAACGCCCGCACCCGGTCCTCCGGGCGGACGATGTCGGCCATCATCGCCTGCACGGCGGGCCGGGAGGCGTTGGTGGCCATACCGACGAGGCCGGCGACGGCGGCGATCGCCACCGGGTGGCTGACCAGTCCGAGCGCGGCGACGGACACGGCGGTCGACACCTGGGCGACCAGCAGGGTGGGCCGTCGGCCGATGCGGTCGGTCAGTACGCCCGCCCCGATGGAGGAGACGACGCCGCCGAGTCCGTACAGGGCACCGACGAGACCCGCGTACGAGGCCGAGTAGCCGCGCTCGACGGTCAGATACAGCGCGAGGAACGTCGCTACGAAGGCGCCGAGCCGGTTGACCAGCGTCCCGGTCCACAGCCACCAGAACTGGCGGGGGAGGCCGCCGACGCTCCTGGCCACGGCCTGCCCGAGTCTGCCGGACGAGACACCTGAACCCATGGCCGCTCCCCCTTGAAAGCCCGCACACCCCGTCTGGATGTAAGTGGCGTAACAGCAAGGCGCACGTTACCCGGCGCTGTTGTGGAGCCGCCAGCGAATTGACGGCTTCCGTCAATCGACCGCGGGTGGCGGCCTTCTGGGAAACTTCTGTCGCAGGGGCACGGGCCGGGACGGGGAGGGCAGCGGGGTGGCCGAGCGTGACAACGGGATACCGCCGGACGATCTGACAGCGGCGGAAGCGGGGCTGTGGCAGGCGTACCGGAACGGCAGCACCTACGATCTCCGTACGGGGGACGCCCGGGACGACGACCCGTTCGGCGCTGCCCCCTGGGGGCCCGAACGCACCGTACGGGCCCGGATCGTCGCGCGGGTGCTGCTCGACGGACCACCTCCACTGCCCGGCAGAGCGCCCGCGCTGAAGCTCCAGGGCTGCTGCATCACCGGTCACCTCAACCTGTCCAACTCGGAGATCACCGTCCCCGTCGAACTCCAGGAATGCCGACTGGAGTCACCGTTGCTGCTCGTCGACTGTCGCGCGGGCCTGGTGATCCTGCACCGGTGCTGGGCGCCGCGAGTGGAAGCGACGCGCCTCACCGTCGAGGGCGATCTGCGGCTGACCAGGAGCGAGTTGTCCCGTGGCATGGCCCTCGCACAGGCCAACATCGGAACGGACCTCAGCCTGGAGGGCCTCCAGCTGGGCGGCGACCGGCATGAGAAGGCGCTGGACGCCGACGGACTGAACGTCGGTCAGGACGTGAACGCCGATCTGCTGGAGGCCAACGGCGAGTTGTCACTGCGGGGTGCCCGGGTAGGCGGCACGGTGTCCCTGCGCGGCTGTCGGCTGAGCCACCCGGGCGGAAGGTCGGTGCTCACCGCCTCCAGGCTCACCGTCGAGGAGAACTTCCTGCTGACCCCCTACGCGGCGCTCCCGGACACCGGCTCGGGCTCCACGACGCGTCTCGCCCGGTTGCGGCCCGCCGTTCTCCGAGGGAACGTGCACCTCGACAGCTCGACCTTCGGGGGAACCGTGGACCTGGAGCGGGCCCGGCTGGAGATGACGGACGAGCAGGAGTTCTCGCTGCGCGGGGTGCAGGCCGCGCAGTTGACGTTCACCCCTGAGCCCCCGGAGAGGGGGAGGGTCGTGCTGCAGGACGCCGTCGTGAGCCACTTGAGCGACAAGGCTGAGAGCTGGCCGGGGTCCGGCCGGTTGCAGTTGCGCGGCTTCACCTACGAGACGCTGGTCCCCAGGGGCCCCTTTCCGCTGGCTCGTCGGCTGGAGTGGGTGCACGCGGCCACCCCGGAGTTCGCGCCGGAGCCGTACGACCGTCTCGCCGCCTGTCTCCAGGCCGGTGGCGAGGAGGCCGACGCGCACACCGTCCTCCTCGCCAAGCTCCGGCGGCGCCGGGGGATGCTGCCGCTGCCGCTGCGCGTATGGGACTACATCCAGGACCTCGCCCTGGGCTACGGCTACCGCCCCGGCCGCGCCGTGCTGTGGCTCACCCTGCTGCTGACGGCAGGCTCGGTGTGGTTCGCGAAGAACCCGCCGCCCGCCCTCAAGCCCGACGAGGCACCGCAGTGGGTGCCGTTCATCTATACGCTCGATCTGCTGCTGCCCGTGCTCGACCTCGGGCAGGAGGCGGCCTGGCGGACGACGGGCGCCTCGCAGTGGATAGCCCTCGTCCTGGTCATCCTCGGCTGGCTGCTGGCCACGATCGTGACCGCGGGGGCCGCGGCCGTCATCCTGCGCCGGAACTGAGGGCCGGGCCGGACCGACGACGGACCGACGGCCGGACCGACCCCCGGACCGACCGACGGATCAGCCGGTCAGCTTCCAGTCCCGCAGCAGGTGGTCCGTCGAGCAGATGGTGTCCAGGAAGTTGGCGCCCGCCTTCCCACAGCCCTCGCTCGGCTTGACCGGCGTCCCGTGGCCCATGCCGGCCACCAGGTATCGGCGTACCGCCGTCTGTCCCTCGCCGTCCTGGTAGTCGGACCGGGTGGTGCCGCCGGGCAGTTGGTGGGTGGCGTCCGCGGTCTGGTCGGCGCCCAGGACGTCGGTCCACTGCTCGACGGACTCGGTGGAGTTGCGCGGTGCGACGGTGTAGTCGGCCGTGCCGTGCCAGACCGAGACCTTCGGGCGGGGGCCGGTGTATCCGGGGTACGCGGCGCGTACCAGGTCGCCCCACTGCCGAGGGGTCTTGTCGACGCCCGGGTTCATGCAGGTGAAGGCGCCGATCAGGGAGGTCGCACAGCCGTGCGGCAGCCCGGCGACGACGCCGCCGCCCGCGAAGGCGTCGGGGTAGGCGGCGAGCAGCGCTGAGGTCATCGCGCCACCGGCCGACAGCCCGGTGACGTAGACCCGGGAGGGGTCGGCGTCCAGGTCCCGTACGGTGCGCTCGACCATCTGCCGGACGGACAGCGCCTCGCCGCGGCCCCGCGCGGTGTCCGAGGACTGGAACCAGTTGAAGCACCGGTTGGCGTTGTTGGCCGACTCCTGCTGTGGCGCGACGACGGAGAAGCCGTGCTCGTCGGCGGCCCGCTGCCAGCCCGCGCCGTCGAAGTACGTCGCCGCGTTCTGGGTGCAGCCGTGCAGGACGACGACCACGGGGCGGCCGGTGCCGAGCCCGTCGGGTGTGTAGCGGTACATGGACAGGGCGCCGGGGTTCGTGCCGAAGTCGGTGACGCGCTCCAGGGTGGCGGCGCCGGCGCGGTGCTGCCGCCCGTCGGCCGACGCGGACGAGGTGCCGGAGACGCCGAGTGCGGAGAGGGTGAGGGCGGCCAGCAGTACTGCCGCGGTGCGCACGGAGGTTCGCATGAGGGATTCCTTCCGTGGTGCCTGTGGGGGATACGGGCCCGAAGCCCGGTCAGCCGTAACGTAGGGCGCGGGCCGGGAGGGGCGAACGTGCGCGCCCGCCAGCCGCGTCGCCCTGCCGCTGTGCGACCGCCACATTGCCGACGCCGCACCGGTCCGGGTGTGTCACCGGCACATACGGCCCTCTTGAAGTGCGGGTCGGCACCACATCCGGCCGGCCGGCAGCCGCCCCTAGGCTGCGGCCATGACGCCTGAGCCCGAGTCCGCGCCCGCGCAGTCCCCCTCCGTCTCCCTGGACCTCAGCGGCCGTACGGCCCTGGTCACCGGCGCGGCCGGCGGCATCGGGCGGGCCTGTGCCGTGCGGCTCGCGGCGGCCGGGGCCCGGCTGCGCGCGGTCGACCTGGACCCCGAGGGGCTCAAGTCGCTCGCGGAGGAGGTGGCGGGGGCGGACGGTGCCACGGGCCGGGAGCCGGTCGAGCTGCACCCGCTCGATCTGACGGCCCCCGCGGGGCTGGACGCGGCCGAGCGCGCCGCGGACGGCGCCGATGTGCTCGTCAACGCCGCCGGCACCCAACTCGTCCGGCCCATCGAGAAGTTCCCGCCCGAGGTGTTCCACCGGATGCTCACCCTCATGCTGGAGGCGCCCTTCCGCACCACCCGGGGAGCGCTGCCGCAGATGTATGCGCGGGGGTGGGGCCGGGTCGTGCACATCTCCTCCGTGCACGGGCTGCGGGCCTCCGCCTACAAGTCGGCGTATGTGGCGGCCAAGCACGGCCTGGAGGGGCTGTCCAAGACGACGGCGTTGGAGGCGGCCCCCCACGGGGTGACCTCCAACTGCGTCAACCCGGCCTATGTGCGCACGCCGCTGGTGGAGCGGCAGATCGCGGACCAGGCCGAGGCGCACGGCATTCCGGCCGAGCGGGTCGTCACCGACATCATGCTCGCGGACTCGGCTCTCAAGCGGCTGCTGGAGCCGTGGGAGGTCGCCGAGGCGGTCGCCTATCTGTGCACTCCCGCCGCCGCTTTCCTCACCGGATCCGCCCTGCCCCTCGACGGCGCGTGGAGTGCTCACTGACCCTGTGGCCATGCGCAGCCCCACCGACAACAGCGCGGACGGCCCCGAGCCCGCCGTCCCCGAGGCCGAGGCCGCCTGCCTCGGCTACCTCGAACTGCTCACCCGCGGCGCCCCGGCCGAGGCGTACGACGATCCGGCGGCGTACGGCGATCCGGCGTCGCCCGCAGCGTCCGCGGCCACCCGGCTCCCCGGCGCCGACCCCGGGACCGGCGCCGACCCCGGGACCGGCGCCGACCCCGGGACCGGGGCGTGGGCCGGGGGCGGGGTCTCCGCTGCCGAGCGCGGCAAGCAGCTGGCGTTGCGTATCCGCGCCGAACTCGAAGCCAGGCGACGGCGGGAAGCCGAGCTGACGGCGCTGTTCGAGACGGTGCACGACCTGGCCGGGCTCCGCGACCTGGACGACGTGCTGCAGGCCATCGTGCAGCGGGCCCGCCGTCTGCTGAGCACCGAGGTCGCCTATATGACGCTCAACGACCCGGAGCGTGGCGACACCTATATGCGGGTCACCGAGGGCTCGGTCTCCGCCCGCTTCCAACAGCTGCGGCTCGGCATGGGGGAGGGCCTGGGCGGGCTCGTGGCGCAGACCGCGCGCCCCTACGCGACCCAGAACTACCCCCGCGACGCCCGCTTCCAGCACACCGACCCCATCGACAGCGGCGTCGGCGAGGAAGGACTGATCGCCATTCTCGGAGTGCCGCTGCTGCTCGGCGGCCGGGAGGTCATCGGCGTGCTGTACGCGGCCGACCGGCGGGAGCGCGTCTTCGAGCCCGAACAGATCGCACTGCTGCGCTCGTTCGCCGCGCACGCCGCCGTCGCTCTCGACAACACCCGGCTGCTGTCCGAGACGACACAGGCGCTGGCCGGGCTGCGGGCGGTCAACGAGACCATCCGCCGCGCCTCCGACGTGCACGACCGGCTGACGGAGCTGGTGCTGCGCGGCGGCGGGGTGGACGATGTGACCCGGGCGCTGGCGGAGGTGCTGGGCGGGCGCGTCGAGTTCGGCGAACGAGCCGAGTTCGCCGAGCACGGGGAGCGGGCCGACACGGCCTGGACGTCGGCCATCGAGCGCTCGCGCCGCGACGGCCACGCCGTACGCGAGGGCGACACCTGGGTGGCCGCCGTCACCGCGGGCGGCGAACTGCTGGGCGCGCTGCTGCTGCACGGGCACGCCGAGCTTGCGCCCGTCGACCAGCGCACCCTGGAGCGCGCCGCGATGGTGACCTCACTGCTGCAACTCGCCCGCCGCTCGGCGGGCGAGGCCGAACAGCGGGTGCGGGGCGAACTGTTGGACGACCTGCTGGACGCCGCGCACCGCGACCCGCACCTGCTGCGCGACCGCGCCGCCCGGGTCAACGCCGACCTGGACCTCCCGCACACCGTGCTGGCCGTACGACTGGACCCCTCCGGGCAGGGCACCCAGCCACCGGACGAGGTGGACCGGCAGCGCCTCTGGTCGGCGGCCACCCACCTCGCCGCCACCCGCCACGGCCTGGCCGCGACCCGCGACGGCGGCCCCGTCCTGCTGCTGCCCCTGAGGCGACCGGGCTCCGCACGGACCGTCGACGGCGGGGACGGAGCCGTCTCCGGAACGGCCCGCCAGGTCGCCGCCGAGCTGGGCCGCGCGGTCGGCGGACCGGTCACCGTCGGCGCCTCCGCGCCCGTGCCCTCCCCCGCCGCCCGCCCCGGCTCCGTCGCCGCCGCCTACCCGGAGGCCCGCCGCTGTCTGGAGGCGCTCAGCCTGCTCGGCCGCAGCGGCGAGGGCGCCGCGGCCGAGGACCTGGGCTTCCTCGGGCTGCTGCTGACCGACGCGCGGGACGTGGCGGGCTTCGTACGCCGCACCCTGGGCCCCGCACTCGACTACGACGAGCGGCGCGGGACCGAACTGGTGGCCACCCTGGACGCCTACTTCGCCAGCGGTGCGAGCCCTGTACGGGCCAAGGAGATGCTGCACGTCCACGTCAACACCGTCGCCCAGCGGCTGGAGCGGGTGGGCCGGCTGCTGGGCGACGACTGGCAGGAACCGCATCGGGCGCTGGAGATCCAGCTCGCGCTACGGCTCCACCGGCTGACGGGTGCCCTCGGCGGCTGAGTCGGGCGATCCGCCCGCGCCGGGCGCGGGGGCCGCATCCCGGCGGCCCTGCTCCCCGGCCGCCGCCGGCTCGCCCACCGTCGCCAGATCCCGGTCCCGCGTCTCCGCCGCGCAGGCCAGCGCCACCACGGTCAGCAGCGCGGCGGCGATCACATACACCGACACCATCGCCGACCCGTCGTACTCCGCCAGCAGCGCGGTGGCGATCATCGGCGCGGGCGCCCCGGCCGCCACCGAGGAGAACTGCGCCCCGATCGAGGCACCCGAGTACCGCATCCGGGTGGCGAACAGCTCGGAGAAGAACGCCGCCTGCGGCGCGTACATCGCCCCGTGCAGCACCAGCCCGACCGTCACGGCGAGCGTGATCCACCCGAAGTCCCCGGTGTCCAGCAGCGCGAAGAACGGGAAGATCCACGCGCCGACGCCGACCGCGCCCAGGAAGTAGACGGGGCGCCGCCCCACCCGGTCCGAGAGGGCACCCCACAGCGGAATGACCGCGAAGTGCACGGCGGAGGCGATCAGCACCGCGTTCAGCCCGGTCTGCTTGGACAGATCCAGATGGTCGGTGAGATACACCAGCAGGAACGCCGTCAGCACGTAGAAGCTGATGTTCTCCGCCATCCGGGCCCCCATCGCCACCAGCACATCACGCCAGTGGTGCCGCAGCACGGCCAGCAGCGGCAGCTCCTCCACGGCGCTCCCGCCGGCCTTGCGGTCCTGCTCCTTGCGGGCCTCCGCACGGGCGCGGGCCTCCTGGAAGACCGGCGACTCGTCCACGGCCAGCCGCACCCACAGACCGACCAGCACCAGCACACCGGAGAGCAGGAACGGCACCCGCCAGCCCCAGCTCTCGAACGCACCGTCCGACAGCAGCGCCGTCAGCGCCGCCAGCACCCCGGTCGCCAGCAGCTGACCCGCGGGCGCCCCCGTCTGCGGCCAGGAGGCCCAGAAGCCGCGCCGCCGCGGATCCCCGTGCTCGGAGACCAGCAGCACCGCACCGCCCCACTCGCCGCCCAGCGCGAAGCCCTGCACCAGCCGCAGCGCCGTCAGCAGGACGGGGGCGAACGCGCCCACTGTCGCGTGGGTGGGCAGCAGCCCGATGGCGAACGTGGCACCGCCCATCAGCAGCAAGCTGATGACCAGCAGCTTCTTCCGGCCGACGCGGTCGCCGTAGTGACCGAAGACCAGTGCCCCGACGGGCCGGGCCGCGAAGCCCACCGCGTAGGTGAGGAATGCCAGCAGCGTGCCGACGAGCGGATCGGAGTCCGGGAAGAACAGCTTGTTGAAGACGAGCGCGGCGGCCGAGCCGTAGAGGAAGAAGTCGTACCACTCGATGGTGGTACCGACCAGGCTGGCCGCGACGATCCGGCGCAGCGAACCGGGACCGGCGGCGGGCGCGCGCCCCGGCGACTCTGGGGACGAAGAAGGGGAGACCATGCCGCCGCACGCTAGGGAAACCCGCCGCCGCCCCCCATGTGGCGGCACCCCACACTTCGCCGTCCCGCTGTGCGGTGGGGCCCCACCTCGTCCGGGCCCCCCAGGGGGACGCGTAGGCTCTCAGGTATGGCCGACGCACCGTACAAGCTGATTCTGCTCCGCCATGGCGAGAGCGAATGGAACGCCAAGAACCTGTTCACCGGCTGGGTGGACGTCAACCTCACCGAGAAGGGCGAGAAGGAGGCGGTCCGCGGCGGCGAGCTGCTCAAGGACGCCGGCCTGCTCCCCGATGTGCTGCACACCTCCGTGCAGAAGCGCGCGATCCGCACCGCGCAGCTGTCGCTGGAGGCCGCGGACCGCCTGTGGATCCCCGTGCGCCGCTCCTGGCGGCTGAACGAGCGCCACTACGGGGCGCTCCAGGGCAAGGACAAGGCGCAGGTCCGCGACGAGTTCGGCGAGGAGCAGTTCATGCTCTGGCGCCGCTCCTACGACACCCCGCCGCCTGCCCTGGAGGACGGCGCCGAGTTCTCGCAGAGCGACGACCCCCGCTACGCGGGCGTCCCCAGCGAGCTGCGGCCGCGCACCGAGTGCCTCAAGGACGTCGTCGAGCGGATGCTGCCGTACTGGTTCGACGGCATCATCCCCGACCTGATCGCCGGGCACACCGTGCTGGTCGCCGCGCACGGCAACTCCCTGCGCGCCCTGGTCAAGCACCTGGACGGGATCTCCGACGAGGACATCGCCGGTCTCAACATCCCCACCGGCATCCCGCTCACCTATGAGCTGGACGCCGACTTCCACCCGGTCAAGAAGGGCGGCACCTACCTCGACCCGGAGGCCGCCAAGGCCGCCATCGAAGCGGTGAAGAACCAGGGCAAGAAGTAGCACCAGGGGCACGAGTAAGCCCCCTGCCTGCGGTTTCTCCGCCGGTAGGGGGCTCTTCGTCGGCTGTGGGCCGTCTGCGGGCCGTGGGCCCGTCCACCAGGAGTTTCGCCGGTTCGCAGACCCGTCCAATACGCGGCCGGCGCCGTCGGGTCCGGAAAGGCTCAGTACCCGCTCCGGACGATTCACCAGTTTGTCGAAATCTCAACGGGCTCTGGCCGTCGTCGACTACAGTGACGCACGCTCCCGGTTCCGGAAGAACCGGCTGTGATCCTCAGGAACGAAGTCACGTCGCACCACCTTGAATCAGCCTTCATCGGGGAGAGGCCGTCCGTGTGGGATCTGGCGCCGTCTGATCCGCGCATGGTGGGGTCGTACCGGACCCGTGCGGTGTTGGGTGAGGGTGGGATGGGCCGGGTGTTGCTCGCCTCTGATTCCGTGGGCGGTCTGGTTGCGGTAAAGCTCGTGCGTGATGTTTTTGCCGCTTATGACAGCACTTTCCGGCAGCGTCTGCGTCGTGAGGGTGTGGCTGCGCAGAGGGTCCGCAGTCGTCGAACTGCCCGAGTGGTCGATGTGGACGCCGATGCCGGAGTGCCGTGGCTGGCCTATGAGTTCCACCAGGGACCCACCCTTCAGCGTGCGCTGGCCGTGACCTCGGCGTTGCCGGAGAGCGGCGTGCTGCGTCTCGCTGCGGGACTTGCGACGGCGTTGCGCGATATCCATGCCGCCCGGTTCATTCATCGTGATGTGTCGACTGCCAATGTTCTGTTGGGTGATGACGGGCCGGTGGTGATTGATTTCGGTATTGCCAGGTCGGTCGCCCCGGAAGCTGGTGCATCCGATCAGACTCAACTGGTCACCGTGACGCGCACCGGCATGGTGATCGGCAATCCGGGATTTATGTCGCCCGAGCAGGCGATGGGAATGTCTGATCTCACCCCGGCCAGCGACATCTTCTCGCTGGGGACTCTGCTCGCGACAGCGGCCACCGGCCGTAATCCGTTCCAGGGCACAAGCAGCGAGCAGGTCCGTTTCAACGTCATGATGGCCAGTGCGGATCTGGAACAGGTACCCGCCGCACTTCGCCAGGTCATCGAGCCCTGCCTGGCCCGCGACCCGGCCCGACGGCCCGATGCGCAAACCCTCCTGACCACTATCGGCACACCGACCCTGACCCCACCCCTGTGGCCCGAAGCCGTCCACACGCTCATCCGACAGCAACATGCGGAACTGGACCGCTACACCGAGATCGAACCTGCCACCGTCCTCCCCGGACCACACGACCTCGACCCGACAAAGCTCTTCACAACAGGAACGGAACCGAGCACCAGTCTCGATCCGTCCCGGGCCGACGCACCGGCCACCCCGGGGGTGACGAGGCGCACCGGCCTGCGCTTGCTGGCCGCCGGAGTCGCTGCAGCCGGAGCCGCGGCCGCAGCCGTCGCCGTACCCTGGTCGTTCGGTGACGACAGCGAAGCCGCGGGGGAGAAACCAGCCGAAGCCGCAGCCGGCGCCTTTCCCGTGAGGATCAAACACAACTACGGAGAGACGGTTGTCCGGTCCAGGCCGCAACGCGTGGCCGCCTGGGGCTGGGGCACTGCCGAGGTCGCGATCGCGCTGGGCACGTTCCCGGTCGGCATCGCCGAGGAGGAAGCCGAATCCGGCAGGGGCATACTGCCCTGGGTGGCTCAAGCCTACGAGGACGAAGATCTCGATGCCCCCGTCCTCTTCAGCAAGAGTGGCTCGGCGAGCTGGGCGTTCCCCGAGGAACAGATCGCTGCGACCAAACCCGACCTCATTCTCGCTCCGTACTCGGGCCTGACCGAAGAGCAGTACAAGAAACTCAGCGCGATCGCACCGGTCGTGGCCCGCCCTGCGGGTGCTTCGGTGGAACCATGGGAAGGCGTCATCGCCACTACTGCGAAAGCGCTGGGCGTGGCCGCGAAGGGCAAGGAGCTACTCGCGAAATCCGACGCCCGGCTGGCTGAACTCGGGCAGCAGCACGGGCTCCCCGGATTGTCCTTCGCGGCGGTCGTCAACGATCCACCCCGGAACAGGGTCCACGTCTTTTCCGATGCCAGCCCCGTCGTCCGGGTGCTCGAAGGGTTGGGCCTGCGGCTGGCGGCCGCGGTGCCCGAGTTGGATACCGACGACGACGGCATGATGTACGCCCTCGACTACGAGGATCTGGACGGGCTCGAATCCGATGTCATCATCCTGTACTCCACTACGTCCGAGCTGGCCGAACGGGATCTGGCCAACGAGGAACTGAACGCGCTGCCGGCCTTCGCGGCAGGGCGTGTCGCCCGACTCTTCGGCACCGACGAGTTCGCCTCGGCGGCCTCACCGACGGTGCTGTCGATCCGCTGGGCCGGCGGAATGCCGGTGCTGGCCGAGTCCCTGGAGAAGGCGGAGGCCGTCGCGCACTGACCCCGCGTTCCGCCCCCACCCGCAACGACGGAAGGACCTGTCTCCCATGCGCCGTCCCAGCGCCGTACTCGCAGCCGGCCTCATCTCCCTGGCCTTGCTGACCGCTTGCTCCGATGAGCAGAAGGACGGCCCCTCCCGGGCCGGCAGCACCGCTGATTCCTCAGCCCCCTCCGTCAAAGCGTCGGAAGACAAGCTGGAGAAGCAGGACGAGGTCCCCGACGAATGGCCTCCGGAGATCCCCTTGCCGCTCGGTTACAAGATCAAGGCGGGCTCGGAACCCACTCAGGGCGAATACCACAGCGCGCAGGTCATCGGCTTGCCCAAGAAGGCAGTGACGGCCACGCTCAACGAGTTCGAGTCCAACGGGTTCACCCAGAAGGGCCGCAGTAAGACGATGAACGAAAGAGGTTTCTTCCGTTTCGTCAACAAGAAATGGGATGTCAATCTCACTGCTGCCCCGATGGACAAGAAGGGGGAGCCCACCATGGAGGACACAGGGGTCTACACGTTGCTGTACATGGTCGGCCCGGCTGAATAGCGCCTTTCGCCGAATCGAATCAGGACAGCTGCGGGAGGCCGTCTGTGTGGGAGCTGGCGCCGTCTGATCCGCGTGTGGTCGGGTCGTACCGGACTCGTGCGGTGTTGGGTGAGGGCGGCATGGGGCGGGTGCTGCTGGCCACTGATGCCGCGGGCGGCCTTGTCGCGGTCAAGCTCGTGCGTGATGTCTTTGCCGCCTACGACGATTCGTTCCGGCAGCGTCTGCGCCGTGAGGCCGTGGCTGCGCAGCGAGTCCGCAGTCTGCGTACGGCCGACGTGGTCGATGCGGATGTCGATGCCGGAGTGCCGTGGCTGGCATATGAGTTCCATCATGGGCCCACTCTTCAGCGAGCGTTGAAGGCCGCGGTGCTGCCGGAAGACAGTGTGCTGCACCTTGCGGCAGGACTCGCGACGGCATTGCGCGATATCCACGCTGCCCGGTTCGTTCATCGTGATCTGTCGATCGCCAATGTTCTGTTGGCCGCGGACGGACCGGTGGTGATTGATTTCGGTATCGCGAGATCAATCGTTCCGGAAGCCGGGGCCTCGGAGCAGACCCAACTGGTGACTGTGACACGTACGGGCGTGGTGATCGGCAACCCGGGCTTCATGTCGCCCGAGCAGGCCATGGGTATGTCTGAGCTGACTCCGGCCAGCGACATCTTCTCTTTGGGGACGCTGCTGGCGACAGCTGCCACGGGCCGCAATCCTTTCCAAGGCGCCAGCGGCGAAGAGACTCGTTTCAACGTCATGATGGCCCATGCGGATCTGGATCGGATTCCTGCCGCGCTGTCTCGTGTGATCGAGGCATGCCTGGAGCGTGACCCCGCCCGGCGGCCGGATGCGCAAACCGTCCTGGCCGGCATCGGTACACCGCCGGACCGGACTACGTCCCTGTGGCCCGAAGCCGTCCACACGCTCATCCGGGAGCAGCAGTCGGAACTGCGCCGCTACACCGAGATCGAACCCACCACCGTCTTTCCCGGACCACACGATCTCGATCCGACAAAGATCTTCACAACAGGAGCGACGGACAGTCCGGAAGCGGAACCGGAATCAGGACCCGAACCGGCCCCGGAACCGGGTGCACGTCCCTCGCGTTCGTGGCGTGCGCGGCTGGCCGTCGCCGCCCTCGCGGTGGTCGTGGTGCTCGGCGCCTGGTGGACAGCGTCCGCGCTGACCGACAGCGGAGGCCCCGAAGGCACACCCCAAGCCGGCCCGTCCGCTGACACAGCTGCGTCCGGTCACCCATTCGTCGACGTCTCTCGAGGCGACTGCTTTCGCAACACCGGGACTATGCAGGAGATGGACTTCGAGCCGGCCAAGTGCGGGGGGAGGGAAGTTTTCGAGGTCCTGCGTGCTTTCGACAACACCACTGACCGCAGCGTGTGCGACTACGTCGACCACGTCGAATGGCGCTATTCCGCCCGCGATCCCGATGTGACGGTCTGTCTCGTGTACCGCCACAGCGACGGAGCCGCGTACAACGCGGACCGGGGCGACTGCGTCGACGGAGGAACCGAGGGGAGGGCATGGACAGTGAAGCGGTGCCGACCCTCCGGAATGGTGGTCGTCGGCCGGATCGAGGGCCGGAGTTCTTCGCAGGACTGCGAGCGGGTTCCCCACAACAAGAGGGATCACTACTTCACCGTGGAGGGATCACCTGAACTGAACGTCCGCTTGTGTATGGGCATGATCGGACCCGGCACCTGAGCGGAGGCGTTCCGTCGTCTGCGCCCGGTCCCCCGAGCTCGTCCGGCGCCCGGTCCCGGCGAAGTCCGGTACGGTCTCGCGACCGCGCGTCCCGGGCGCAATCCGCGCCGCCCGGCCTTCCGGATGCGATCACGCTTCGGGCCCCGGACGATGGGGCGGGGGACGGTCGATGTGGGAGGCGTGCCATGGCGGGACTTGTTCGCAAGAGCTTCGACGCACCGGACGAGGTCCGGCCCTTCGAGGGCGGTACGGGGCAACTGGATGTCGTCAACCTGGCCGGGGGCGAGGTGGGCCGGGGGACGTTCCTGCCGGGCTGGCAGTGGTCCAAGCACGTCAAGCCGATCGCCGGGACGGAGAGCTGCCAGGCGGCGCACGCCGGGTACATCGTCTCGGGACGGATGAAGATCGTGATGGAGGACGGCGAAGAGGTCGAGATCGGGCCCGGTGACGCCTTGGACTGCCCGCCTGGGCACGACGCCTGGGTCGTCGGCCAGGAACCCTGTGTCCTCGTCGACTGGCAGGGCTTCTCGGGGTACGCCAAGCGCTGACTCGCGCCCCGATGCCCGACGGTGCCCGGCCGGCCCCGGTCCGGCGGGCACCCTGCCGTCTCCCGCATACGCTCGGAACATGACGATCCACCCCGTTTCGGCGCTGACGCAGCGGCTGCTGCCCGGGGAACTGACCACGGGCGGCCCGCCGGATCCGCGGCAGGTGCGGCGCAGCGCCCGCGACTGGGTCGTCGACGTCCTGCTGTTCGGCTGGGCGGTCCTGTGCTGGGCGGCGCTGCTCCAGCAGGCTGAGGCCAAGGAGTACCTGCCCGGCTGGCTGGTGGCGATCGACCCGCCGCTGGGTGCGCTGGCCTGCCTGTCGCTGTGGCTGCGGCGCCGGTGGCCGCTGGGTGTGGCGCTGGCGGCGGTGCCCGCCGCGGCACTGACCGACACCGTCGTCGGCGCGCTCGCCGTGATCATCTTCAATCTGGCGCTGCGCATCCCGCTGCGTCCGGCCGCGCTGGTGCTGCTGCTGCATCTGGCGGCCACGCTCCCCTACGTCCTGTTCTACGGGGTGCCGCACGAGGAGCGCTGGACGGTTGCCGTCTTCGTGCTCATCTTCTACCTGCTCTTCTTCACCTGGGGCAGCGCCACCCGGGCCCGGCGGCAGCTGGTGCTCAAGCTGCGGGAGGACGCGGTGCGCGCGCAGGCGGACCATGAGCGGCGGCTGGCGGACGTGCGACGGGCCGAGCGGCGGGCGATCGCCCGGGAGATGCACGACGTGCTCGCGCACCGCGTTTCGCTGCTGTCCGTGCACGCGGGCGCGCTCGCCTACCGCACACGGCGCACGGCGGCGGGCGAGGGCGCGGCGTTGGACGACTCGGAGATCGCCGAGAGCGCCACCGTCATCCGCGACAACGCGCACCAGGCGCTGGAGGAGCTGCGCGATGTGCTGCACGTCCTGCGCGAGGACGAGAAGGAGGAAGCCACCTGCCCCGCCGGGCGCCCGGGCGAGGCCGGCGGCAGCGGGGCGGTCGGAACGTCCGACGGCGCGCGGCCGCAGCCGGATCTGACCCGGCTCGGTGAGCTGGTCGACGAGGCGCGTGCCGCGGGCCAGACTGTCCGCTTCGACCAGGAGCTTCCCGAGCGGGCCGACGGCGAGGGAGGCTGGCCGCTGCGCCCCCAGTTGCAGCGCACCGCCTACCGGGCGGTTCAGGAGGGGCTCACCAACGCGCGCAAGCACGCACCCGGCAGCCCGGTCCAGGTACGGGTGGCGGGCACCGTGGGGGAGGAGCTGACGGTGCGGGTCAGCAACCCGCTGCCCGGGGCGCGCGAGCCGAGGCGCGGCGAAGCGGAGATCCCGGGTGCCGGCGCCGGGCTGACGGGGCTGCGGGAGCGGCTGGAGATCGAGGGCGGCACCCTCGCCTACGGTCCGGAGAACGGCAGGTTCACGCTGCTGGTCCGGCTGCCGTGGCCGCCTCCGGAGACGGGGTACGAGGCGGGGCCGTAGCGCGGGGACGCGAGAGGGCGCGCGAGGCGGGGCCCTGACCCGTCGAACCG